>DATGTG010000001.1:0-5876 GCA_035301965.1 Wenzhouxiangella sp.
CGTCACCGGCAGCGTGTCCAAAAACACGTCGGCTGTCATTGCCGGGGAGAAACCGGGTTCAAAGCTTGATCGTGCTCAGGCGCTTGGAATTGATGTGCTGGAGGAAAAAGACCTCGTCGGGCTGCTTGAAAAGTACGGAGCTTGATTTGTCCAGGGTCAAGATCGGCCCGCTTCAGACGAGGCACAATATTTTGAAATATCATCATTCGTGAAGCAGGAGAGTTTGGGATGAGCCAGAGAATCAAGGAAGTTCTGGTGCCGGTTGACGGTTCCGAAGGCGCCAGCCGGGCAACGCGGTTTGCTGTCGACATGGCGTCTTCGCTGGGCGCTTCCGTACGCCTCTTCTACGTGTTCCCATCGGCCTCGGTCGAGGTGATAGGCATGGCGGCGGGCATGTCGCGCGCTGACATAGACACCACAGCGCAAACCGCCGCCCAGCGGGCTTTTGACAAGGCGCGGGCAGTGCTGGATGATGACCTGCCAGTCGATCTGCAGGAAGAAACCTCCATTGGCGACCCGGCCGATGAGATTGTTCGTTATACCGAGGACAGCCCCGACATCATGGTCATCATGGGCCGGCGCGGTCTGTCGCGCATGAAAAGCCTGGTTCTGGGCAGCGTCAGCGACAAGGTCAGCCGGCACACCAAAAGCCCGATCATGATTATCAGCTGACGACATTCAGGCTGATGACACCCGGCAGCGCCCGCCCGCAGATTTTGTTCTGCCGCTGACTATAGCTGACCAATGTAAAAAGGCCTTGCGTGGTTTTCCACGCAAGGCCTTTGTTTACCTGGCTCCCCGGGTCGGATTCGAACCAACGACCTAGTGATTAACAGTCACCCGCTCTAACCAGCTGAGCTACCGGGGAAGTGTCAAGCCGCATATTGTGGTCAATTGGACCGCTTTCGTCAAGCTCTATTTGAACAGGATTTGGGGCGGGGCTTAGCCGTGCTTGAGAATGCGGGCTTTGTCGCGCTGCCAGTCGCGATCCTTTTGCGTGCGGCGCTTATCGTGCTGCTTTTTTCCGGTGGCAATGGCCACTTCAACCTTGACGCGCCCCTTTTTCCAGTACATGGCGGTGGGAATGACGGTTCGCCCCCGGCGCTCCACCATGCCGATGAGGCGATCGATTTCGCGCCGGTGCAGCAGCAGTCGGCGGGTGCGCGTTGGGTCCGGGTTAATGTGGGTGGACACCGAGGGCAGCGGCGTGATGAGGCAGCCGAAAAGAAAGGCCTCGTTGTCCTTGAGCAGCACATAGCTGTCGCCAAACTGGATTCTGCCGGCACGCAGCGCCTTGACCTCCCAGCCTTCGAGCGCAATGCCGGCTTCAAGACGCTCCTCGAGATGGTATTCAAAGCGTGCGCGCTTGTTGAGCGCAATGGTTGATGATTGCTGCCTGGTCACGGAAAACTCGTTGTTGTGATTTACAGGCTGGTCGTGATTGCCGACCAACCCAAAAAGTGGACAGTCAAGAGTTTATCATTGACCGCTTGTTGCGCTGGCACAAGCTGGCGCCTGTACTTGTTTCAGGTGGGTGCCGTGCCGGAAGTCAATCGTTCAGCCATTGTTCCCTTTTCAGCCGCGCAGATGTATGCGCTGGTTCGCAATGTCGACAGCTATCCGCAGTTTCTGGACTGGGTGCGCAGCGCCGAGGTGCACGAACAGGACGAGCGGTATCAGCGGGCCACGCTGGAAGTGAAGCTGGCCGGGCTGACGCAGCGATTTACCACCGTCAACCGGCTGGTGCCTGACAAAAAGCTGGTCATGAATCTGGAGCGCGGCGCATTCGAGCATTTGAGCGGCCGCTGGGAGTTTGATGAGCTGGGCAGCGGCTGCCGGGTGAGCCTCAGTCTGGAATTTGAAATTGGCGGCTTGCTGTTGCGGCCGTTCAGGCGCAATTTCTCGCGCATGGCCGATCGCATGGTCGATGACTTCGTCAGACGCGCCGAGCAGGTTCATGGCGGTTGAGAAAGAAATAGACGTGGAAGTGGCGGCCGCCACGCCTGAAAAGCAGGTGGTGATCAGTGTGCGCGTGCCGGCCGGAACCACGCTGATTGAGGCCATGGAAAAGGCCGGTCTGTCAGCGCTGATCCCGGGTTTTGAGGTCAGTCCCGAGCGGCTGGGGATCTTTGGCCGACTGCGACCGCCCGACACACCGCTGCAGGCGGGGGATCGGGCCGAAGCCTATCGCGCACTGACTGCTGATCCCAAGGAAATTCGCCGTCAGATGGCCGAACTGGCCAGGGCGCAAAAAAACAAGGGGGGCCGGTAGCAGGCGGACAGTCAACTGCCCGGGGTGCCTCGGCTGCGGTCTTCGTCGCGCAGGCTTTCGAGGTCCTGGACCGGCGTGTCGCCGGACTTTCTGAGCTCGTCAAGCGCTTCCCCGGCAATGTCCGCTTCATCCAGATAGCTGCCCTCTATTGACTGCAGGGCATCATCATCAAAGTACAGCGTCAGAATCCGCTTGCGCGTTTTCCCGCCGCGCTTGGCCAAAGTGTTCATGTAGTCCCAGCGCTCTTCGTGAAACGGGCTGGAAATGGATGGGGTGCCAAGCAGGACCTTGACCTGGCGTTTGGTCATGCCGGGTTCAAGCCGGCTGACATCCTTGCTGTCGAGCACGTTGCCCTGCTGGATATCCTGTTTGTAAACCAGGCTGCCGCAGGCAGAAACAATCAGGCAGGCCAGAAGGGCCGGCAGTATTCGATAGACGGTCATGGGCGGTAGAAGTCTTTGCTTGAAGGTCAATGATACAATATACCGGATGATGTCAAATCTTGGTTTCATTGATTTAATGATCGGGTTAATGATTGGGGCGGTGACTCATGCCTGGACATAGTAACGACTTGAAAAAAGCCGGTCTGAAGGTGACGCATCCGCGTCGTCAGATTCTTCGTCTTCTTGAGACCACCGAGCAAAAACACATGACGGCCGACGATATTTACCGCGCGCTGGTGAACCAGGGCGAGGAAATCGGTCTGGCCACCGTATATCGGGTACTGTCTCAGTTTGAGGCGGCCCATCTGGTGCGCAAGCATATTTTTGATGACGGCACCGGCCGGGTACAGCAGGCCTGTTATGAGCTGGATGAGGGGGACCATCACGACCACATGGTTTGCCTTGAGACCGGCGAGGTGTTCGAGTTTTTTGACAAGGCCATTGAAAGGCGCCAAAAGGAAATTGCCGAGGAGCACGGCTTTGAGATAGTCGATCACTCCATGGTGCTGTACGTCAGGCCCAAGGAGCAGGGCTGAATCAGCCTGTGCTACGGGCCCAAAAGACTTAGGAAGTTTCGGCCCGTTGCGCGGACTTTTCCTCCAGCAGCTCCCGGGCGTGGGCCAGGCTTTTGCTTGAGCAGGCGCTGCCAAGCATGCGGGCGATCTCGCGCGTGCGGGCTTCATCTTTCAGGCTTTTTACCTGTACATGAGTGGAATCCTTGCCCTGTTCCTTTTTGACCAGCAGCTGATGCTCGGCACATGCGGCCACCTGGGCAAGATGGGTTACGCACATGGCCTGGCCGCTGCCGGCAGCAGCTCGCAGGAAGCGACCCACAACATGAGCGGTTTCACCGCCCACGCCGGCATCCACTTCGTCAAATATCCGGGTGGGCGGCCCAAAATCGCGGCTGGCTGAAGTCATGAGTGCCAGCCCTATGCGCGACAGCTCGCCGCCCGAGGCCACTCTGGAGAGCGCGCGCGGCGGCTGGCCGGGGTTGGCGCTGAACAATATTTCGATGCGATCCATGCCGTGTGCAGCGGGCGTTGCGTTGTCCATCCGGTCCACGGCAAATTCAAGCCGGGCTGTATCCATGCCAAGTTCGGCCAAGCGCACCGAGGTGCTGTCAGAAAGCGCCCGGGCGGATTTCCGGCGGGCATCCCCAAGCTTGCCGGCTGCCTGCCGCCAGCTGTCGAGCTCTTTCTGAAGCCGGCTTTCCAGGCTCCGGCGGTGCTCCTCCATGTTTTCAAGTCCGGCCAGTTGTTTTTCCAGCTCATCGGCCAGCGCCGGCAGCTCATCGGGCTGAACCCGGTATTTGCGCCCCAGGTCAAAAAGTGTTTCCAGACGCCGGCTGACCTGTTCCAGACGCCTGGCGTCGCCGCGCTCACGGTTGCCGGCGCGCTCCAGGCTGGACAGGGCCTCGTCGATATTGATGCCGGCTTCCTGGAGCATGGCCGCCGCCTCGCTGGCGCTTTCATCAAGCCCAAGCACCGGCTGCAGTTCGTCAACCGCCTTTTGAAGCAGGTTGCGGGCACCGCTGCCCGTGTCGTCCTCAAGCATGCCCACGGCGTTGCTTATGGCCTGCTGCAGTTCGTCGCTGCGCGCCAGCTGTTCATGCTCTTTTTCCAGCGCAGCAAACTCGTTTTCGGCCAGCTGAAGCTCTGTCAGTTCACGAACCTGAAAGCGCAGCAGGTCAATGCGGTCGCTGCTGCCATCGCGCTTTTCAAGTTCGTCCAGCTGCTGCCGCGTCGTCAGCCAGCGCTTGTGGAAGTCGGCGGTTTTTTTCAGCAGCACCTGGCTGACATGCCTGTCCAAAAGCTCTCGCTGTACATTGGGCCGGCCGAGCAGCTGATGGGCGTGCTGGCCGTGAATTTCCACCAGCAGTTCACCCAGCTGTGCCAGCTGCCCCACGGTGGCCGAGCGGCCGTTGATCCATGCCCTGGAGCCGCCTGGAGCAGTCAGGATGCGGCGCACAATCAGCTGGCCATCCTCTTCCAGCGCATGTTCCTGCAGCCAGGTTGCGGCCGGGCTGCCGGCCGCAACTTCAAAGACGGCTTCCAGTTCGGCCTGCCGCTGACCCGAAGCGATCAGCCCGGCGTCAGCCCGTGCGCCCAGCAGCAGCCCGAGCGCGTCAACCAGAATGGACTTGCCGGCACCGGTCTCACCGGTAATGACGGTAAAGCCGGCCTCGACGTCAATTTTCACGTCATTGACGATGGCAAAATTACGAATGGCTAGGTGGCGCAGCATATGAAATCGGGAATTGATCCAAACCAGAACAAACTAGCATTACCGAACTGTCACGGCAATGGCGCAGTGACAGTTGCAATGATAGAGGATGACCCCCATTGTTGCGCGCATGGGAAGATCATGGAGATACAACCTGCAAGGCGGAAAACATGGGTGAAGAAAACAACAGAAATCTTGATGAGCACGACCTGTCGTCCGAAAGCCGGGCTGGGGAAACGTTGCAAGGTGGTGATGTCGACGCTGAATCCAGGCCGGATGAACAGGAAGAGACAGCCGAAAAAGACAGGGCAGAAGTTCTGCAAGCCGAGGTCGAGCGTTTACAGGACGCGCTGCTGCGCACGCGGGCCGAAATGGAAAACATGCAAAGGCGATCGGCGCGCGAAATGGACAAGGCAAGACGCTTTCAGAATGAGGCCATCATGCGGGATTTGCTGCAGGTGCTCGACGGACTGGACCAGGGGCTGGATAACGCCGCTGAAGATGATCCGTCACGCGAAGGCCTTGTTTTGACCCGCAGGCTGCTGCTCAAGTCGCTGGAGGATCATGGTCTGGAAGTCCTGGTGCCTGTCGGTGAGCCTTTCGACCCGCAATGGCACGAGGCGATCAGCATGCAGCCCAGCGAGGACGCTGAACCGGACACGGTCACGCAGGTCGTTCAAAAGGGTTACCGGCTGCACGACCGCCTGCTGCGCGCAGCCCGCGTCATTGTGGCGGTGGCCGGCTGATCGGCCGCATTAAAGATCTGTCATTGATGATTGAAATAGCGGCTGCCGAGCCCCACTAAAGCGTTTGAGCATTACTTTCTGCCGGAATCAGCCGGTTTTGACTGAACAAGTTTTTAGCAAGAATCGAACAGGATCACTAAATCATGAGCAAGATAATCGGCATTGACCTGGGAACAACCAATACCTGTG
>DATGTG010000002.1:0-8306 GCA_035301965.1 Wenzhouxiangella sp.
TCCAGGGTGACGCCACCAACCCCACCGACACAGACACCGGCAAGCAATAAGCAAGTCAAGTCACGGGCCCATAGCTCAGTTGGTCAGAGCAGGCGACTCATAATCGCTTGGTCGCAGGTTCAAGTCCTGCTGGGCCCACCATTTTTCCCTTGCCGATGCTTTGACAGAGGGCCAGTAGAATGCCCCCACAACCCGGCGCGTGCACAAGGCGGTGTCCAACCGCACTGGCTGTCAGGCACCGATAATGATTATGCAGCCAAACTGAAACAGGCTGCGCGACCCGCCGCTTTATGGCGCACGTTGAAAGGGGGCAGGCTCACCTTCGGAATCTTGTCGGTAACCTGACTGGCCACGAAGGTGGGGGAGGTGAAGATGAAGTTCAGTTCGTCGATCTTCTCCAGCTCGGCTTTCAAGGCCTCGAAGGCGTACATGGAAAAGCACGAGGCTGCGATCTTCAGGCGTGCTCCGGGTTGGATGGCCTGCTTGAGGTCGTCGCCCAGCAAACGATTGATGTTGTCGATCAGCTCCATCTAACGGCTTTCCTCATTTCATCATGGCTTTCCGATGAAACTTGTCGAAAACGCCACCTTCCACCCCATCCGACTTGAAGCCGGAATTAACTATCACGTTGTAGGTCGCTGACCTGTGTAAACACGTCAGGGCCCTTACCGCGGCGGCCACTGCCGCGCCGTATGCACGATATTCAGGATTCGCACCTGCGCTTCCACAATTTCGTACACGACCATATAGCTGCTGTGAACGACCAGCTCAAAGGTGTCCGGTACCCTCCCGCCCCGACCCATTCTCGGGTAGTCCTGGAGAGCTGCTGTTCTTTCTGCTATCAGCTCATCGAGTGCCAGGGCAGCCAGAGGGCTGTCTTGCTCAATGTAACTGTAAATGTCTTCACGATCCCTGACGGCTTCTGGCGTCCATAGCAGCTCTATCATTCATCAGCAGCCATACGAGCGCGGGTCGCTGCGCGGCGGGCAGCAAAGCGGGCCTCAACATCGGCAGCGGAAATCAGGTTGTCAGCCTCTGCAGACGCCCGCGACTGTTCGACCTTCTTCGCCAACCAGTCATCGTATTGCTGTGCATCTTCCTGCTGCGCTACGTAGCTGCGCATGAAATCGCGCAGAAGCTGGGCTCCGGTACGGTCGCGGGCTTTCGCGGCACTGGCGAACTCTGCTTTCAAGCTTTCATCAACCCGGAAAGTAAAAGTGGCATTGCTCATGGCATCACCTCTATGTGTTACACGCATAGTGCACTGTAGCACGACTATCGTGACTGCCTTTATCAGATTTTTGCCACTACGACACGGAGAGCTGTACCGGAGTTTGCCATCGGCAGCGGTACAGCAGCAGTACATACATCAGTTTTGACCACCTGCGCATAAGTACGCTAAACCACTGACGCATAAGTACTTTCTGCTTATTTTGATTACAGTTGTATACGCCTGATTTTCCTGGGTTTAGCGTTTCAACCGCAAACTCATAGTCGCTTGGTCGCAAGTTCAAGTCCTGCTGGACCCACCATTTTTCCTTGCCGATGCTTTGACAGAGCGCCAGTAGAATGCCCCCACAACCCGGCGCGTGCACAAGGCGGTGCCCAACCGCATTGGCTGTCAGACACCGACAATGATTATGCAGCCAAACTGAAACAGGCTGCGTGACCCGCAGCTTTATGGCGTACGCTGCAAGGGGGACAGGTTCAGGTGAACCCAGTTGAAAAGCGCCAGGTCAGCACAGCCGATCTTCTCGGAAATATAACGGATCGCAGCTCTCTGGGCGCTGTACTGATGCTGCTGATCCAGCCCCATCCTAACCGTTCATTCCTTGACCTCAGGCGAATATCTCGATGACTTCTTGTTGGTAGTGTTCAGGGCTCCATTCTCTCAAAGGTTGGAGCCTCCGGGAAAGTCGGGACGGTTCAATGTGCCATGCCGCACGATTGCTGAATTTCTGCCGCCTGCTCAAATGCCACGGTTGTCTTAGAATGAGACCTTGCCAGACCCAGCTGCCCAACCCGCACTGCCGGGCCGCTGTCCGGCTTTCTGACCAGGGAGATTTTCATGAAGCCAGTCGTTGCCGCCAATTCGCCCATTGAAGTCGAGCTCGAAAAGGGTGAGGAATACTTCTTCTGCCGCTGCGGGCGCTCGCGCAACCAGCCGTTTTGCGACGGCTCGCATCGCGGCACGGGGTTTACGCCCCTGCGGTTTGTCGCCGAGGAGTCCGGCAAGTCCTGGCTGTGCCGCTGCAAGCAGACCGGCACGGCGCCCTACTGCAACGGCAACCACCGCAAGGTGCCCGACGAGATGGTTGGCAAGGAGTTCTCTCTGGCCGAGTCACAGCCCGATGAAATTGCCGCCCAGGACCAGCCGCCCGAAGCGGAGGCCACGCCCGAAGAGCCTACCGTGGCGTTTATCCACGCGCTGGCGCGCGGCGGGCTGGAGACCTTTGGTGCCCACGGCCCCATTGATGCGATGGGCGTGCCGCGCAGCGAGCTGCCCGACTGGAATGACATTCAGATCATGACCGCACAGCTGGTGCGCCAGCCGCTGATGGACGATGCCGAAGTGGATACCCGGCTGGTCATCGGCCCCGGGGCCAAAAAGCCGCTTGAGCTCGATATCCCGCTGTTGGTCAGCGACATGAGCTTTGGCGCGCTGTCGGAGGAAGCCAAGATTGCCCTGGCAAAGGGCGCCGAGCTGGCCGGCACCGCCATCAGCTCGGGCGAAGGCGGCATGCTGCCCGAGGAGCAGCAGGCCAACAGCCGCTACATGCTTGAATACGCCTCGGCCCGCTTTGGCTACAGCGACGCGCTGCTGGACAAGGTTCAGGCGTTTCATTTCAAGTGCGGCCAGGCGGCCAAAACCGGCACCGGAGGACACTTGCCCGGCAGCAAGGTCAAGGGCCGCATTGCCGAGGTGCGCCATTTGCCCGAAGGGCAGGACGCCATTTCGCCGGCCACCTTTGAAGACCTGCACACGGTGGAGGATTTTGCCCGCTTTGCCGACCGGGTGCGCGAACTGACCGGCGGCATTCCGGTGGGCTTCAAGCTCAGCGCCCAGCATATCGAAAAGGACATTGAATTTGCCGTGCGCGCCGGCGCCGACTACATCATTCTCGACGGTCGCGGCGGCGGCACGGGCGCGGCCCCACTGATGTTCAGGGACCATATTTCCGTGCCCACCATTCCGGCCCTGGCCCGCGCGCGTCGCTGCCTGGACCAGCTGGGCGTCAGCGGTCGGGTCACGCTGATCATCACCGGCGGACTGCGTACGCATGTGGATTTCATCAAGGCGCTGGCCCTGGGCGCCGACGGCGTTGCGCTGGCCAATTCAGCCATGCAGGCGGTCGGCTGCATTGGCGCCCGCATCTGCCACACCAACCGCTGCCCTACCGGCGTGGCCACCCAGGACCCCAAGCTGCGCCGCCTGCTCAAGGTTGAACCGGCCGCCCGTCAGCTGGGCACCTTTCTCGATGCCAGCGTGGCGCTGATGCAAGTCATGGCGCGCGCCTGCGGCCACGACCGGTTCGACAAGTTCAGCAAGCATGATCTGGCCAGCTGGCACAGGGACATGGCCGAACTGGCGGGCATCCAATGGTCGGGATTTAACGACTAGGCGAACGCGATTGCTACTTTTTTGAAACAAAGCCGCTGCCGCGCACATAGAAACGCAGCGGCTTTTTGGCCCATTCACCGGCGTAGTCCACGCCAATGCGCGGGCGGCTGACGATCTCGATTGCCGGCTCGCTTGGCGGGCGCAGCAAAAACAGCTCGTCACCGCATAAATCCGCACCGTAGTGGCGCAGGTCTATGCCCATGGCCTTGCACAGCCGGCCGGGGCCGTGGGTGTTGTCGCCCAGGTTGCACACCGGCTCGAGCGCGCGCAGCAGCACGGCCGTGCCGCTGTCCTCCGGCCCGGTCACCACGTTCATGCAGTGGTGAATGCCGTAAATCAGATAGACATAGGCATGGCCGGGCGGACCGAACATGGCCTCGGTTCTTTTTGTGCGCCCCCTGGACGTGTGGGCCGCCAGGTCTCCGGGCCCGAGATAGGCTTCCACCTCGACAATCCGCCCCGCCCTGCAGCGTCCGTCAGCGCGGTGCACCAGCCACTTGCCCAGCAGCTCGCGCGCCACCGTCACCGTGTCGCGGTTGTAAAACCCGCGCGGCAGCCGGGCTGCCTCATCCACTTTCCTACAGTCGGGCATGTCCGCTACAACCAGCCTTTCTGATGAGCGGTGCGCCAGGCCTCTATGCGACTGGTGGCATCCAGCTTGCTCATGGCTTCGGAAAGATAATTGCGCACCGTTCCGGCCGCCAGATTCAGGCGTTTGGCAATGTCCCGGTTGGACAGGCCTTCGCCGACCAGGCGCAGCACCTGGCGCTCGCGGTCGGTCAGCGGGTCGGCTTCTCCCCAGGCTTCCAGCGCCAGCTCCGGATCAATGGCGCGACCGCCGCCGTGGACCGTACGCAGGGCGGCGGCCAGCTGTTCGGTGGGCGCGTCCTTGAGCAGGTAGCCACGCACACCGGCCTCCAGCGCGCGGCGCAGATAGCCTGCCCGGGCAAAGGTGGTGATGATGACGGTGCGGGTTTCAAGCTCCCGGTCCCGGATGCGCGCGGCCACCTCAATGCCGCTCATGCCGGGCATTTCAATGTCGGTAACCAGCACGTCGGGGCGCTGCTGCTGCACCGCCTGCCAGGCCTCGTTGCCGTCGGCCACGGCCGCCAGCACCTCGATGTCCTTTTCCATGGCCAGCAGCGAAACCAGCGCGCTGCGCAGCATGGTCTGGTCCTCGGCCAATACGATGGTGATCATGGTTTGCCTGTCTGCTCCGCATGGTTTTGTGACAGCGGCACCGACACGCTGACCTGCAGCCCCTGCCCAATGCCCGAAAGAATCGATAGCCGCCCGCCAACGCTTTCAATGCGCTCGCGCATGCCGGTCAGTCCGGTGCCGGGCACCACCCGCCCGCCCACGCCGTCATCGGCAATATCAAGGGTCATTGCCTCACCGTCCACATCCAGCGCGATGGTGACAGCCGCAGCGGCAGCGTGCCGATGCACATTGGTGGCCGCTTCACGAATGGTCATGGCCAGGGCATGCTCAGCACCGGGCGAAAGCGCGCTGCGGCCCCGGTCCGGGCTGATTTGACAGTCCACCTCTATGCCGGCCGTTTCCAGCAGCAGGCGGGCGGCGGCCAGCTCGGCGGCAATGCCGGTGGCGCGCATGCCGCTGACGGCACGCCGCACTTCGGACAGGGCGTGGCGGGCAATATCGGCCAGCGCCGCCATTTCGGCCCGCGCTGCGTCGGGGTCATTGTCCACAAGCCGTTCAGCCAGGTCCGACTTGAGCGCCACCATCGACAGGGTGTGACCCAGCAGGTCGTGCAGATCGCGGCTGATACGCTCACGCTCGGCCACGGCCGCCAACCGGCGCACTTCATCCTGCGACTGCTTGAGCGCGGCATCGCGCTCGCGGTTGCCGCGATCGACCGCCACCAGAATGCCAATGATGGGCGTGATGACCACAATCCACACCAGCGCCTGCCAGGGATAGCCGATCAAAAGCGCCAGCCCGGTCACCATCAGGGCAGCGACCAGCTGGGCCAGCACCTGGCGCACCAGGCCCGCAAGACGCGGGCGATACATCACGCAGCCAAAAACAAAGTAGGTCAGCCCGCCCGGATACCACGGCAAAAGCACCACGCACAGCGCCACCATGCCGAGGCTGGCCCGCTGCGCCGCCCGGTGCGATGCGCAGACATTGACAACATACAGCCACAGAAACAGCGGAAAGCTGAACAGCGTCAGCAGCGCCCAGCGCAGGTCGTAACCAAAATAGGGCTGTGAAAAGGCCGGCATCAAAAACACCCAGGCCGTCCACGCCAGGTGCACAAAGGCAACCCAGCCCGGCCGGCCCAGGCGCTGCTCGAAGGCCAGAATGGAATCGGACGCCGGCTGGCGCCACAGATAAAGTTGCCGCAGTTGCTTCATTGAAAACAGCCCGGAAGAATCAGCCGTTTCGCATGTGCCCAACTGCAAAGATTAAACGCCTTTCAGGCCGGACGCCAATCCCGTTTGTCAGCAACTGTTTCTGACAAATGTCAGGCAGTGCCGGCAATCATTCCCTCAGCTGCTGGTCCTGATGTGGTCTTGGCGAGCTGTCACCGAATGAACGGTGACAAGCCCGCTCACGAATGCCTTATTCCGCCCGCTCCATTGTGCGGCCTGGAAGGAACACATTGCCGTAGGAGGCAACGCGGGACCGGCCCGCGTCATCAACCAGCATTCCGTTGTTGAACTCCTGCAAAATGATGCCGATCACGGGCCGGCCCCGGTATTCATTGCCGGCCAGTGACATTAGCGGCGCGCCCTTGCCGCCCAGCCCCACCCTCACCGAGCCCGAATCGAACGGTGAGCGGCCTGCACCTGGCGTGATGGCAAGGATTCGGGCTTGCGACGGGTCGCGGTCGTCATGCTTGTGCCCTATCGGCATGCTCAGTACGGATTCCGTAATAGACGCATGATCATTCATGGAGAACTGGTTAAAAGGCGGCGGTGGCAACGGTACTACATTGGCAAGCGCGTCGCCATTCCGGTCGAAATAAAGAAAAAAGGCCGCATGCTCCAGTTCTTCAGCGGGCTCTTCTTCGGCGTGTCTGAGCATTGGCGCGGTCAAAACCCACTCCGTTCGCGCTTCGATCTGCTCGGAAATCACATAGCCGCCCGTCATTTTGTAAACCATAAGCGCGGCGCTGACCGCATCGACAGGGTCATCCCATTCATCGGCAATACAGGGCGACGCAAAGCAATTCAGGCTGGTGGTCACCAGCGCATCGTTATGGGCGGATGAAAGATCCGGTGTTGCCTGTGCAGGCGGGCTGTGCCATTCAACGGTGCGAAAGTTGGCCAGCGGGGTTGCCGGCACCGAATACATTGTGCCTCGCGATACATTCACCAGCGATGCGCCGGCGCGAATTGCGCCCGGCGGCGGCGCCAGAACGCTGTCAGGGTCGTCCCCAAGGCTGATGACATTGTTCCAGTAGTCGGCAAAGGCATCGCAGTCAGGGCCGTACAGCGCGTCACGAAGATCCACATCGACCAGCTGGCCCATCTCCACAATTTCAATATAGCCGTTGCGGGCACTCCCCAGGTCAAAGCTGTCGACCGCTGCAACGGCATCATCCGGCCCGGCTGCCAGAGTGCAGCCATCCACAACCGAGGCGGTGGCACCGCCATCCTCATTGCCGGCCAGGGCCAGCGCCCAGCTGCCGGCCGCCCTCAGATACACATTCAGCGTTGCCGCAACGTCTCCCGATTCCGATACAAAATTGGCCTTGAGCGCAACGGCATGCATCCTCGACTCACGCGTGTTTGCCACCTCCAGCAAGGTATCAAACCCGCCCTCCGTTGTATAAAGCGGCACGATCAACGCCTCTCCGGTTCCTGAAGGAGAGACGTGCACGGCGTGAACAGGCGCGGACAAAAACAGGGCGGCAGCCAAGTAAATGCACCACCGGGTCGCGGCGGCAGCAATCCGGTCGACACAGCTTCCAATTGAATCCGGCCAGGGGCTGGCCATTGACAAAAACCGCATATCAAAACTCCATTTCCAACGAACTCCAACGAATATCCGTTGAGCATTCAGCCGGCATCCGTTCCGTGGATGCAGCCTTGAACATCCTCTGAACCATACGATGTTCGCGCTCCAAGACTACCCTATCCACCCCCCCCGCAACCAGTGATTTTTTATTCATCTGTCCTGACTGGCCGGAAAATTTGTTGAAACAACACAAAAAAACGTGGTTGCCGATGATGAAGATGATCATGCTGCGCTCCATCACTGGCGATGTAAAACGACCATTGTCGACAAACGGAAAACCTTCTCGTGGGCGCGTGACCAAAACAAAGCGCTATCCCAAATGCCTGCAACGGTTAAAAGCCTCTGCGTCAGACGCTGGACAGCTTCATTAGCACCAGTCCTGAAGCAATGAGGATTGCTGCAGTGATTCTCGCAGCGTTAACCGGTTCAGCCAAAAATGCAATTCCAACAAGAAAAGCGCCTACCGCGCCTATTCCCGTCCAGATTGTGTAGGCCGTTCCGAGTGGAATGATTCGCATGGCGACGGCCAACAACCAAAAGCTTGCCCCCATTGCAGAAAGCGTGATTATTGATGGCATGAGCCGACTGAAACCATGAGACTGCTTCATTGTGTAAGCCCACACAATCTCGAGCACACCGGCAATAAAAAGATAGATCCAGGGCATTGACTCCTCCAGAAATATTACGGAGCCAGGTC
>DATGTG010000003.1:0-9924 GCA_035301965.1 Wenzhouxiangella sp.
AAGATCAAGGGCCTGTCGCTGGCCGAGGCCGCCGACGAGGTGGTCAACAACACGCTCAAAAACGCTGGCGGAGACGGTGGCGTCATTGCCCTGGACTCCAAAGGCAATATCAGCATGCCGTTCAACACCCCCGGCATGTACCGGGCCGCCGTTCACCCTGACGGCAGCGTGCAAATCGGGCTTTATCGCGAGGATGACTGACCATGTATCCGGGCGGTCGGGAACTGGTCTTTGCCTGCCCGTACTGCGGCGAGACCAATGAGTTTTTTGTCGACGCACAGGAATACGGGCAGATCATTATTGTTGACTGCCACGTGTGCTGCCAGCCGATTGAAATCGGCCTGCCCGCTGATCCCGACCAGCCGCCGGAAGTAAAGACCCAGGACGGCTAGGGCATAAAAGGCCGGGCACAAAAAGCCGCCCCGGCGCAGTGCACCGGAGCGGCTGCATTGCCAGCACAGAAAATCAGTAGCGGTAGTGCTCGGGCTTGTACGGCCCTTCCACCGCCACGCCGATGTAATCGGCCTGTTCCTGCTCAAGCTCGGTCAGCCGCGCACCGACGCGCGCAAGATGCATGCGCGCCACGTGCTCGTCCAGATGCTTGGGCAACACGTAAACCTTGTTTTCATAGCGGTCGCCGTGCTTGAACAGCTCAATCTGGGCCAGCGTCTGGTTTGTGAACGAGTTGGACATGACAAAGCTGGGGTGGCCTGTTGCGCAGCCCAGATTGACCAGTCGTCCGCGGGCCAGCAGGATAATGCGCTTGCCGTCGGGGAAGATGACGTGATCCACCTGCGGCTTGATCTCGTCCCATTCATACTGCTCGAGGCTGGCCACGTCGATCTCGTTGTCAAAATGGCCGATGTTGCAAACGATGGCCTGATCCTTCATGCGGCGCATGTGGTCGTGATTGATGACGTTGTAGTTGCCGGTGGCGGTGACGATGATGTCGGCCGTCTCGACCACGCCCTCGTCTTCAAGGTTGACCACCTTGTAGCCTTCCATGGCCGCCTGCAGCGCGCAGATGGGGTCCACTTCGGTGACCCAGACGTTGGCCGACAGCGCCCTGAGCGACTGGGCCGAACCCTTGCCAACGTCGCCGTAGCCGCACACGATGGCGGTTTTGCCGGCGATCATCACGTCGGTGGCTCGCTTGATGGAATCCACCAGCGACTCGCGGCAGCCGTACAGGTTGTCGAACTTGGACTTGGTGACCGAATCGTTGACGTTGATGGCCGGAAAGGTCAGCGCGCCCTCGCGCTCCATGCGGTAGAGGCGGTTGACGCCGGTGGTGGTTTCCTCGGTCACGCCCTGGATGTTCTCAAGCGCCCCTGAATACCAGCCGGGATTGAGCTCAAGCCGCTTTCTGATGGAAGCGAACAGGGCCTTTTCCTCTTCGCTGCCGGGGTTGTCGAGCACGGATGCGTCCTTTTCGGCCCGTGCGCCCAGGTTGAGCAGCAGGGTGGCATCGCCGCCGTCGTCAAGAATCATGTTGGCGGTCTGCCCGTCTGGCCACTGGAAAATGCGATGGATGAATTCCCAGTATTCGTCCAGCGTTTCGCCCTTGAAGGCAAACACGGGGATGCCCTGCTCAGCGATGGCGGCGGCGGCATGGTCCTGCGTGGAGTAGATGTTGCACGATGCCCAGCGCACCTCGGCACCCAGCGCCACCAGAGTTTCGATCAGCACGGCAGTCTGAATGGTCATGTGCAGGCTGCCGGCGATGCGCGCGCCCTTGAGCGGCTGGTCGTCGGCATACTGGGCCCGGGTCTGCACCAGGCCGGGCATCTCGGTTTCGGCAATGCGGATTTCCTTGCGGCCGAATTCCGCCAGGCCGGCATCGGCAATATACTGGTCCTGTGCGGTCGACGCGATGCGATCGTCAAAAAACACGCCCTTGCCGTGTTCCTGCAGGTTGGCGCTCATGGTTGATTACCTCAATTGATCTGAATGAAAGTTCGGGTCTTGCGGCCACAGTCTGCAGACACCTGCAGGCGCGGCGGGTTCTCAAAAGCCGGCAGCGGCGCGTAGCGCGTCCGCCCGATCGGTCTTTTCCCAGGTAAAGGTTTCAAAGCGGTCGGTATAAGGCCGGCCGTCCCTGATCACCTCGACTTCCATGGGTTCGGGCCGGCGGCCGAAATGGCCGTGGGTGGCCGTTGGGCGGTACATGGGGTGAAGCAGGTCAAGCTCCTTGAGGATGCCGTAGGGCCGCAAATCAAAATTGTCGCGAATAAGATTTTCTATCTGCTGCTCGGGAATATGGCTGGTGCCAAAGGTGGTGACCGAAATCGATGTCGGCTCGGCCACGCCAATGGCATAGCTCAGCTGCACCTCGCACTTGTCGGCCAGGCCGGCCGCGACCACGTTCTTGGCCACGTAGCGGGCTGCATAGGCCGCCGAACGATCAACCTTGGACGGATCCTTGCCGGAAAAGGCGCCGCCGCCGTGGCGCGCCGTTCCACCATAGGTGTCAACAATGATCTTGCGCCCGGTCAGCCCGGCATCGCCCACCGGACCGCCAATGACAAACTTGCCGGTCGGATTGATGTGATAGCGTGTGTCGTCATGCAGCCACTGCGCTGGCAAAACCGGCTCGATAATATGTTTGCGCACGTCCTGACGCAGCTCTTCAATATCAACATCGGGCGCATGCTGGGTCGACAGCACCACCACGTCGATGGCCACCGGCCTGCCGCCCTCATAGCGCAGCGTGACCTGGCTCTTGGCGTCGGGCCGCAGCCACGGCAGCGGGTTGTCGGCCTGTTTGCGCAGCTGCGTCTGGCGCTCAATGAGACGGTGAGCATAGTAAATGGGCGCAGGCATCAGCACGTCGGTTTCGTTGGACGCATAGCCAAACATCAGGCCCTGGTCGCCCGCGCCCTGCAGCTCCGGGTCCTCACGGTCGACACCCTGGGCAATATCGCCCGACTGCTTGCCGATCATGTTGATGACCGAGCAGGTGTTGCCGTCAAAGCCGATGTCGGAAGAGTTGTAGCCAATGTCGACCACCACCTGGCGGATCAGATCCTCCAGGTCCACCCAGGCGGTGGTGGAAATCTCACCGCCCACAATCACCGCGCCCGTCTTGAGAAAGGCCTCACAGGCCACCCGGGCACCGGGATCACGGGCCATAATGGCGTCCAGAATGGCGTCGGAAATCTGGTCGGCCATTTTGTCCGGATGGCCTTCGGATACGGATTCGGAGGTGAACTGGTAAGGTCTCATGGCGCTGGATTATCTTTTGATCATGATAGAAGGATATGCATTTTAACGCAGCTGAAAAGTGCCTGCATGGAGCCTGTTGTTGCAAAAGAACTCGCGATTTGCGCCACGAACCATGAATAGCAGCACATGTCCTGGCACGCTCTGATTCTGCTGGCTTTTCACGCCGTGCTGGCGCCGGCCACCGTTGTTCATGCGCTGATCCACAAACGCGACCCGCGCAGCGCTTTTGGCTGGATCGCCTTTTGCACCATCACGCCGGTTGCAGGCCCGGTGCTGTATCTGTTCTTTGGCGTCAACCGCAGCCGCAGTCGCGCCCAGCGCTTTTCACTGTCGCTGCTGCGCATGGGTGAACGTGGACTTGATGTGGCCCACATTCAACCTCTGCCCGACAATTTGCCGAAAACCTACAACGCGCTGGCCCGCAGCGGGCGGGCGCTGACCCGTCACGCGCTGGCCGGCGGGCACCGGGTGGATGTTCTTGTCAACGGCGAGCAGGCCTACCCGGCCATGCTGAAAGCCATAGACTCGGCGCGTGATCACATTTGCCTGACCACCTATATATTCGATACGGACGAAACCGGCCGGCGTTTCATTGATGCGCTCGGGCGCGCTGTTGAACGCGGAGTCACCGTGCGCGTCCTTATCGACGGCATTGGCGAATGGTATTCGTGGCCGCGCGCCAGCAGCCTGTTGCGCAGGGCCGGTGTTGACACGGCGCGCTTTTTGCCGCCCCGGCTGATTCCCCCATCCGTATCAATCAACCTCAGAAACCACCACAAGATCCTGGTTGTCGACGACCGCGTCGGATTCACAGGCGGCATGAATATCAGCGATCGCCACCTTGTTGACAAAAAAAACAACAAAAACGCAACCAGCGACGTGCATTTTCAGCTGCAGGGGCCGGTTGTGGGCCAGCTTGCACTGGAGTTTGAGCGCGCCTGGGAATTTGTCACCGGCCGTCTCATCGGCCGCCAGCCGATTATCAACAGCCCGTATCGCGGGGCCGTATGCCGCACGCTCACCGACGGCCCCGACGAGGACCTGGACCGGCTGCCCATGCTTCTTGGGGCGGCCATTGCCAGCGCCCGCCATTCCATCCGCATCATGACCCCGTATTTTCTGCCGCCCCGCGAACTCATCGGCGCCCTGCAGTCGGCCGCCATACGCGGCATTGATGTTCACGTTGTTCTGCCCGAGCGCAGCAATCTGCGCTATGTGGACTGGGCCACGCGCAACATGCTCTGGGAGCTTTTGCAGCGCGGCGTGCGGGTCAGTCTGCAGCCGCCACCGTTCAATCACGGCAAGCTGTTTGTCGTCGACAGCTACTACAGCCTCATTGGCTCGTCCAACTGGGATCCGCGCAGTCTGCGCCTGAATTTTGAGCTGCAGGTGGAAATCTATGACGGTGCACTGGCCACAAAACTGTCGCGATATATTGACGAGCGTGCTGACGCCGGCCGCGCTGTCATGCTGAAAGATGTCGACCAGCGCAAATTCCTTGTGCGCCTGCGCGATGCAATCTGCTGGCTGTTCTCACCCTATCTTTAAGGCTCGCTGCGCACACATAACCTCTTGCCAGCGGCAAGGAACTTGGTAGAATCCCCTCCGTTATGCGCTATCACATTCTCCTTGCCATTGTTCTCGTTGCGCTGTGGCTGGCCATATCCGGCATCTACACACCGCTGGTGTTTTCATTTGCCGTTGTATCGGTCACCCTGGTGCTGTGGCTTTCCACACGCATGGATGTGGTCGGGCGTGAGCACAACCCGTCTCTTTTTTCATGGCGGCTGCCGGTCTACTGGCTGTGGCTTTTGTGGCAGGTTGTGCTGGCCAACGTCCACGTGGCCAAACTGGTGTTTCGGCCCGGACGCGTCAGCGCCCGGATTTTCACCGCGCCGGCACCGCAGAAAACCGCCATTGGGCGCGTCACCTACGCCAACTCCATTACCGTCACGCCGGGCACCATCACCATGTGGCTGGACAAGGATCAGCTGCAGGTTCATGCCGTTGATGAAGAATCCGCCGACGGGGTAAAAAACGGCGAGATGGCCGCCATGGTCAGCTGGCTTGAAGGTGCCGGCAGCAAAAGGGATCCGTCATGAGCACCGTTTTGCTGATCACCACGCTGGCCATATTCACCACCATGACGCTGGCCCTTATCCGCGCCATCATGGGACCAACCGTTTATGACCGCATAGTGGCCGTCAACATGTTTGGCACCAAAACCGTGCTGGCCATAGCCCTGATTGTCTTTATCACCGGCCACAGCGACCTGCTGGACGTGGCCCTGGTCTATGCGCTGATCAATTTCATTTCGGTCATCACCATCCTCAAGCTGTCGCACAAGGGCAACCTGGCCGCGGCCGGCAAGCGAGAAAGGGGTCGGGCCGATGATTGAAACCATCATCAACTTTCTGTCCTGGTGCATGCTGCTGGCCGGGGGCCTGGTGGGCATTGTTGGCGGACTGGGCGTGCTGCGTTTTCCGGACATCTACACCCGCATGCACGCCGCCGGCATGACCGACACGCTGTGCACGCTGCTTATTATTGGCGGGCTCATGCTGCAGGCCGGACTGAGCATGCTGACCCTCAAGCTTCTTGTCATTTTGCTGTTCATGCTGTTTACATCGCCAACGTCCGGCCACGCACTGGCCCGGGCGGCCTGGATGGACGGCGTTGAACCGGTGCTGGGCGTCAAAAAGGGAGAAGACCCATCGAATTCCTGATTGACATTGCCATTCTGTGCCTGCTGGTGGTCACGGCGGTCATGATTGTGCGACTGCGCAATCTGTTTGCCTCGGCCATGCTGTTTTCCATTTATTCCCTGCTGTGCGCCGGGCTGTTTACCGTGCTTGATGCCGGCGACGTGGCACTGACCGAGGCGTCCGTCGGCGCGGGCATCAGCACGCTTTTGATGCTGGCGGTGCTGGCCGTGGCCCGCCGCCATGAAAAGCCGGTGTCCAAAAACAATCTGGCCGCCATCGTTGTCGTGGTGGTTACCGGCGCCGCCCTGGCCTGGGCCACCTGGGAGCTGCCCCCGTTCGGGCAGCCCGACAACCCCATACACATGCACATTGCGCCGCATTACCTGGCCAATACCGAAGCCGACCTTGGCATCCCCAACGCAGTGGCCGCCATTCTGGCCGACTACCGCTCCTTTGACACCATCGGTGAGGCTTATGTCATTCTCACTGCCGGGCTGGCGGTGTGGTCGCTGCTGACCGTTGCCCCGCCGGGGAGGCGGCGCAGGAAGCGCGGCGACGCCGAAGCCCGGGATGAGGAGCGGCAGGCATGAGCGAATACACCATATTGCGCATCGTCGCCCGCTTTCTGATTCCGCTCATCATGCTGTTCGGGCTCTACGTTCAGTTTCACGGCGACCAGTCGCCCGGCGGCGGTTTTCAGGCCGGTGTCATTTTTGCTGCCGCCTGGATTCTGTTCGTGCTCATCTACGGGCTGGAAGCCGGATTCAAGGTCATTCCGCAGCGCGCCATGTTCATTCTCATGTGCTGCGGCGTGCTCATCTATGGCGGCACCGGGCTGTTCGGGGTCATTCTGGGCGCTCATTTTCTTTCTTTCGAGCCTTTTTTGAGCAACCCCCAGGCGGCTGAACAGTTCGGCATCATCTCCGTCGAACTGGGCGTCGGCCTGACCGTTGCCACCGTCATGATGGTGCTGTTTTCACTGTTTGCCCAGCGCCGCCAGCTGCTCGACGAAGTTTCCGGGGAGGACTGATGGCCGCACTGGGGCATTACAACTACTGGATTGTCATTGCCGTCATGATGATCGGCTTTTATGCCGTGATTGCGCGCGGCAACATGATGAAAAAAATCATGGGACTCAACCTGTTCCAGACCGCCGTTTTCATCCTGTTCATATCCTCGGGCAAGATCATTGGCGGGGCCACGCCCATTCTCGAAGAGGGCGTTACCGTCTACTCCAACCCTCTGCCGCACGTGCTTATCCTGACCGCAATCGTGGTGGGGGTGGCCACCACGGCAGTCGCCCTGGCGCTGGCCATGCGCATCAACGAAGCCTACGGAACCATGGAAGACGATCTCATCATTGATGATGAGGCCCGCAGCGAAGGGGACCATCACTCGTGACCATTGTTGAATTGATGCCCTTCAGCGTGCTGGTGCCGCTGATTGCCGCACCGGTCTGCGCCATGCTGCCGGGTCGCAACCTGCCGTGGATGCTGGCCACTCTGGCCGCGCTTGCCAGCGCAGTCATTGCCGCCACTGTTCTGCCGCACGTCATGCACGAAACGCTGCACTATGCCTTTGGCAGCTGGGAAGCGCCCATAGGTATTGAATATCGCGTTGATGCCGCCAACGGCCTGGTGGCGCTAATCATCAGCGCAGCGGCCGCCCTTGCGCTGTTGTGGGCGCGCACCAGCGTCGATCACGAGCTGCGGCCGGGCAGCCAGAGCGTATTCTACGGGCTGACCCTGCTGTGCCTGGCCGGGCTGATGGGCATCGTCATGACCGGCGATGCCTTCAACGTGTTCGTGTTCCTCGAGATCTCCTCGCTGTCGTCCTATGCCCTGATTGCCCACGGCCGCGACCGGCGCGCGCTGGTGGCCTCATTCCGCTACCTGATCATGGGCACGGTGGGCGCCACCTTCTATCTGATCGGGCTGGGCTTTCTCTACATCATGACCGGCACGCTGAACATGGTCGACCTGGCGCAGCAGCTGCCGGCTGTGGCCGACACCCGCGTGGTGCAGATGGCGCTGGTGTTCATCGTGGTCGGCACGGGGCTGAAAGCCGCCATGCTGCCGCTGCACCTGTGGCTGCCCAACGCCTACACCTATGCACCCAACTTTGCCAGCGTGTTCATTGCCGCCACCGGAACCAAGGTGGCGCTGTACGTCATGATCCGCATGATCTTCACCGTGTTTGGCTATCAGTACAGCTTCAGCGCCATTCCGCTGGGCGCGGTGCTGATTGCCCTGGCGGTGGCCGGCATGTTTGTGGCCTCGTGGATCGCCATGTTTCAGGTCAACCAGAAGCGCATGCTGGCCTGGTCGTCAATTGCCCAGGTGGCCTATATGATTCTGGGCCTGGGGCTGGGCACGGTAGCGGGGCTGACGGCCACCTTCATCCACCTGTTCAATCACGCACTCATGAAGGCCGCCCTGTTCATGGCCCTGGGCACCATTTTCTACCGCATCGGCTCGGTGCGCATCGAGGCCTTTCGCGGGCTGGGCCGGCAAATGCCGTGGACGCTGACCGCCTTTGCGCTGGCCGGACTGTCCATCATCGGCGTGCCCACCACCGCCGGCTTCATCAGCAAGTGGTATTTGATTCTGGCCGCCATGGAAACCGGCGACTGGCTGCTGGTAGCACTGATCGTGATCACCTCGCTGATGGCCGTAGTCTATATCTGGCGAGTGGTCGAGGCCGCCTGGTTCCATGAGCGTCCCCAGGACGCCAAAACGGTCAGTGAAGCCCCTTTAACCCTGCTGGTGCCCCTGTGGCTGATGGTCGGGCTCAACTTCTGGTTCGGCCTTGACACGCGCCTGCCGGTGGCCGCTTCGGGCGCCGCCGCCAAATCCCTGTTTGGCGTGTTTGCGGGAGTTGTCCCATGAGTCCGCTGAGCGTTGTCCTCATTCCGTTTGCCGGCGCCGTGCTCATCGGCCTGGCGGCAAAACTTCCCCGCCTGCGCGATGCGCTGAGCTGGATTACCGCCATTGCATTTTTTGGCGGCATCATTAGCCAGATCGGCCCGGTGCTGGAAGGAGCCGGCCGCAGCCAGACCGTCTGGACCCTGCTGCCGGGGCTGAAATTTGCGTTCAGCGTTGAACCGCTGGGGCTGGTGTTTGCGCTGGTGGCGGGAACTCTGTGGCTGGTGGCCACCCTGTATGCGCAAAGCTACATGAAGACCCTGCGCTACGGCAATCTGGGGCGCTTTTTTGCCCTGTATGCCATTTCCCTGGGCGCCGCCGGCGGCATGGCTTTTTCGGCCAATCTGCTGACGCTGTTCGTCTTCTACGAGATTCTGACCATTGCCACCTACCCGCTGGTGGCCCACGACGGCAGCGCCCAGGCGCGGCGCGGCGGACGCATCTACCTGGGCTACCTGCTGGTGTCGTCCATTGCCCTGCTGCTGGTCGGCATTATCTGGACCTGGGCGGCCGCCGGCACGCTGGACTTCATCCCGGGCGGGGTGCTGATCGGCCGGCTTGATCCCTCGTGGCTGCCGCTGCTGGCCGGCCTGTTCATGTTCGGTATCGGCAAGGCTGCACTCATGCCCATCCATCGCTGGCTGCCGGCTGCCATGGTGGCCCCGGCGCCGGTCAGCGCGCTCCTGCACGCTGTGGCCGTGGTCAAGGCCGGTGTATTTACCGTCATCAAGGTCAGCGTCTATATCTTTGGCATCGATTTTCTGACCCAGACCGGCGCCAGCCTGTGGCTGGCCTGGGTGGCGGCCTTCACCATTCTGGCCGCGTCACTGATCGCGCTGACGCTCGATGACCTCAAGGCGCGCCTGGCCTACTCCACCGTCAGCCAGCTTGGCTACGTGGTGCTGGGCGCCATGATTGCCACGCCGCTGGCCATTCTGGGTGCCGTCATCCAGCTGGCGGTGCATGCGGTGGCCAAAATCACCCTGTTCTTTGCCGCCGGCGCCATCCAGGTCGCGCACGAGCGCACAAAGGTGTCCCAGCTGGGCGGACTGGGTCGGGTCATGCCGGTC
>DATGTG010000004.1:0-18476 GCA_035301965.1 Wenzhouxiangella sp.
CAAAATACCGGCAGCGACCAAATGGCTGCTCACGCTGACAGCAGGCATGCTGCTGCTTGCCGGCAGCCTGCATGCCCAGGGATACGGCCCGCCCCAGGGCCGGCACAGCTGGCCGCCGGCGCGTCATTATCATCTGGAGCACCCGCGCGAGCGCATGGCTTACTGGTATGCCAACGAGTCCATGCTGCAGGCGCAGCAGGCGCGCGACATGATGTGCGGTTTTACCGGCCAGCACTGGGCGCTGGACTGGGATGTGCACCATCGCTGGGCAAAAAGCGCCGGCTCCAAACGGGCCTACAAGCGCGTGGCCGAACGCGAAAAGCATCTTTCGGGCTGCCGGCGCCGCAAGCTGCACGACCGCCAGCTGCCCTGAACAATGACTTTATGCGGCCGTCACGGCCTCTAATTCAACCAGCAGCTCGCTTCGACAGACCTCCCCCTTGAGGCCGGCCAGACGAACGGCGGGCCAGCGCTGGCGCAGCCGTTTTTCCACCATGGGCCAGTCCCGCGAATGGCGCACATACACCCGTATCAGGGTTGACTCGCTGAAGCCGGCCAGCGCAGACCGGCCAACCCTGTCAGCCGCCGTTTCGGCCAGATGCTCCACGTTGCGAATGACCTCTTCCAGCTGGGCGGCCACATTCCCTTCGTGAACACTTTGATGACCGACCACGCTGGCCGTGCCCGAAATCAGCAGCAGCAATGAATCCTGCTGACCTCCAACAACAGTGGCGCGGGCAAACGCCGGGCTTCTCGGCCCGTATTCGCGCGGGTAATGAAAGGCACTGACCTGGCGAGGATTTTCTATATTGATGCCCGGTTTGGGCGCGCACAACAGATAAACCCGCATAAGCGGCTCGCTGCCGCCGATGGCGGTTGCCGCGCACAGCGCATCTTCGCCGTAGCCGGCGGCGTCCAGGGCAGCCGCGCGGCCCTGGCAAAAGCGCCGGTAGCGCTCACTGTCGCCGCTGCCGTGAGTAATGGCGGGCATGTAGTTCCAGGCGCGCAAAAGTGCGGGGCAGCCGGCCCGGACGGCCGCTGCCAGCAGGCGTTCATAAATGCTCCGCGCCGTAGCGCAGGGGTCCGACCCGGCGCTGTCCGTCAGCGCCAGCCCAAGAAACAGCAGATCGCCCGAACGCGACCAGCTCACGCCTTCGTCATCTCCGCTGCTGACCGGGTTTTCGCCCTGCCAGTATTCAGCGCGCAAATCGCCGCCCAGCCACTGCAGCCCGCAGCCTGCCGCACCCGCGCTGTTTCCAGCCAGCACAAAGCGGAACAGCTCAAGGCGTTCATCACCCGGAAAAGGCGCAGCCAGCAACCTGCCCGGCAAGCGCAGTTGTGTTTCGTCCAGCACGGAAGAGCCCAATCTAAAACAGACCACATGCAGCCTTTAAGGAACAGCGCGACACGCCACGGCTGCCGCAGGCCGCATTATAGGATGATCAGATCATTCAAACGCCACGCTCTGCAAATAAGACCGCCGAAACTCAGCCGGCGCCTGCGGCGACAGGATCAGCGGGCGGGCCGTCATCGTCCTCTTCTTTCTGATCATCACTTTTGTCGGATTCATCGCTATCATCCGGCTCATCCGGATCAATCAGGGCGCGCAGCAGATCCCGCCCGGCCTGGCGACGGCGCGTTTTGCGGTCGGCGTCCGGTCCGGCTCCGGCTTCTGCGCCGGCATCGTCCGGCTCCGGCGCCCTGTTTTCCTCGATCAGCGACTGCAGGCGGCGGTCAATTTCATCGCGCACGGCGCCCTTGGCCAGCCCGGCCACGTCCACGCTGACCACCGGTTTGGCGATGCTGCCGGCAATGCTCAGGGGAATGCGGCCACCGGTTGACTGGCGCAGCGATCGCGGCAGCTGCCCGGCCAGCTTCTCGCCCAGATTCAGCTCAAGGGCATAATCCACCTGGCCGGCGCCCAGATCAATCACGCCGCCGCCCGTGGCAGCGTAGCCGGCCGCCGCAAAATCAACCCCCGGCAGGGTCACCACACCGTCTTCAACAGCAAACCCGCCGGTCAGGTTGTCAAAGCCGGTCTGGCCGCCAAACGAGCGGGCAATATTGCCCAGATTGCTGGTGGTCAACTCCTGGCTGATGAGGGCATCAAGATCAACGCCCTCGAGTACGCCCTGGGCGAGCGCAAACGCGCCGCTGCCGCTGAGCGAGCCTAAAATCTGCTGCGGAGTAAAACCACGGAAACTCATGGTCATTTCAAACTCGCCGTCGCCATCCACCGGCGAATCGCCCGCCAGCCACGATGCCAGCTGCTTGACGCTGATGCCGGACAGGCGCGGATTCAGAACGACCTCGGGCGGCTGCTGATTGAAATCAACGCGGGCGCTGCCTTCAAAACCACCGCCAAACAGGCGCGCCGACAGCGGGTCCAGGTCAAGCCGCCCGGCCTGCAGCCGGCTGCGCGCACTGACCTGTTCAAACACCGCGCCTTCGGCCAGCACCAGCTCGTCCAGGTCAAGGGAGAAATCGAGATCAAACAGTGCCAGGGCGCCAAAGTCCTGCTCCGATGCGGGTTCTGACATCTCCCCGGCGCTTTTCGCGGTTTTCGCCTCGGGCGCCAGGGCGGCAAGATCAAGCCGCTGACCGGCAACCTCCAGCCGGGCGCTGATCTTCTCGCCGTCAGCGCTGGCCTGTCCGCCCAGCTCCAGGGCCTGGCCGTTGAGGACCACCCGCGCCTGCGGCAGATCAAGCCGCAGGGGGTCGCCGATAAAAACGTCCACCGGCTGTGTTGTGGCCAATTCCGCATCCAGCCCGTCCAGCTGGGCGTGCGTATTGAAGGCTTCAATGGCCATGTGCACGGGCTGCGCCGAAAGATTGACGGTCAGACGACCATCGGCCGTGCCGGAAATGCCGGCTTCGGGCAACAAATAATCGAGCGAAAGGCCGGACAGCCCAACCTCGCTCAAATCCGGCGCGACGCGCAGCTTGCCCTTCAGGCCCAGCTCTGCCACGGTGCGGCCATCATCGAGCACGCTGGCGGAAAATGACAGCGGCACCTGCTCACCGGCAGAAAAAGCGCCCAGGTCCAGGCGCGCGACAGACAGCTGGGTCTCTGACGACTCGACCAGATCAATCAGACTCAGCGACAGGTTGTCAAAACGGATGTTCCCGGTGTGCAGATCGGTCAGGTCGGGCTTGCCTTCGTCTTCTTTTCCGTCATCGTCATCGCTGAACAGCCCGTCAATATTGCTGACGCTGTCTGCGGCCGTCACCAGGCTGACCTCGGCGCCCTCCACCGTGACCGAACCGACCTCGATCCGGCCGCGCATCAGCGGCAGCACGCGAACGGAGGCCCGGGCGCGCCCGACGCGCGCCAGCGACGGGGCCTGCGGAAAATCGTCCGGATTGCCGATGCTGGCATCGTGAATATCGACCGCCAGCCAGGGAAACAGGGTCAGCTCCACGGGGCCTTCCAGCCGCACCTCCCGCCCCAGCCTGTCGCTGGCGTGAGCCGCAATCTCTTCCCGGTACTTGTTCGGATCAAATACCAGCACCGCCACCACAGCGGCAATGATGAGTACAACAACGGCAATAACAATCGACAGCAACAGCTTGCGCAGCATCGGCCCTCTCCAGGCAGCAATCCTGCGCACAGCTTATCAAATGCCGGCCGCGCTGCGCCCCGCTCACCGCTGTTTTCAAACCCTGCGTTTCAGTCTGTCAAATGCCGAACCAGGCCAGCGCGTAGCTTTTCATCAGCTCCTCGCGATGCGGTGCAACCATGGCCACCACATCGTCCGGAATGCCACCACCTGTCGACGGGCTCTGCTCGTCACCCAGTGAGGCCACCGCCACCTGCTGGCCAAGCGCCCGGTAGGACTGATGCTGGATATAGGCGTACTCGGCCAGGGAGAAGTTGTAGCGGTTGAGCGCTTTTACCTGGGCCTGCTTGGCCGTGATCACAAGTTCGCCAACGTCCTTGTAGGCGCCAAACAGCTCGCGAATATTGGGGTCCCTGTCCTTGTCCTTGAGTTCTTTTTCAAGCTTTTCGTAATGCCCCCTGAATTCTTCAAGCTTGTCGCCCATGGCATCGGCAATGGCGCGTCTGGCCACCAAAAAGCGCTTGAACTGGTCTTCGCTGAAGCTGCCGTCTTCAGGCGGTCTGAAATCATCCCTGGCCTCGATCTGCTTGTTGAGCTTTTCATAGTCCTGCACAAAGGCAACCGCGCTGCTGCCCATTTCCCACATGGGTTTGATGACCACAAAGTAGCTGGTGGCGCCGCCGGCCACCACCAGAACAAGCACCACGGCCAGGCAGCCAATCATGAATTTTTTCATTGTTCAAACCCCTCTCGCAAAATGTTTGACTGACCTGTATAACGGAAACACCGGGTAAAACCGGCCACGCGCACATTTCCCCCGTCCCAAACATGATAAAACTGCCGCAATGAAACGCTTTTCCGGCAAATTCTGCAGCGTGCTTGCGCTGTTTGTCATCATTGCGGCCGCCTCGCCCGGCTGCCGGTCCGGCGTGCCCGAAACAGCCTCCGGAAAACCGGCCCCGCTGCTGCTGATTTCCATCGACGGCCTGCGCCACGACTACATCGGGCAGTTTGACAGCCCGGCGCTTGATCGCATGATTGACGAAGGCCTGTATGCCGACAGCCTGATGCAGGTCTTTCCGACCAAGACCTTTGCCGCTCACTACAGCCTGGTCACCGGGCTGTACCCGGGCACGCACGGCGTGGTGGCCAACAGCATGTGGGACCCGCAGCGCAGGCAGTTCTTTTCCATGCGCAACCGCAAGGCGGTCAGCGACGGCTTCTGGTTTCAGGGCGGCGAGCCGATTTGGGTCACCGCCGAAAGACAGGGGCTGACGGCGGCCACTTTTTTCTGGCCGGGCTCCGAGGCCATGATCAAGCGCACCCGCCCCACCTACTGGCGCAGCTATGACGGCCGGGTGTCGCACACCAGGCGCATCAACCAGGCGCTTGACTGGCTGGCCCTGCCGGACAGCGATCGGCCCGACCTCATCACCCTGTATTTCAGCCGCGTCGATTCCCGCGCCCACCGCGACGGCCCCGCCGCCGACAGCGTTTTTGCCGCAGCAGCCGAAATCGACCGGCAGCTGGGCCGCCTGCTCGACGCGCTGGAAAATACAGGCCGCCTTGACGAAATCAACATCATCGTGGTGTCCGATCACGGCATGTCGGCCGTCAGCCGCCAGCGCACCATTGTGCTTGACGGTCATCTGGACCTTACCCGGGTGCGCGTGTCCGACTGGGGGCCGGCGGCGCAGATATGGGCCACCCGCATGCCGGCCGAAAAGATTGTCGCGGCCCTTGAAGACGTCCCGCATCTGCGCGTCTGGGCCAAACAGGCCATTCCCGAACGCTATCACTTCGGCCGCCACCAGCGCGTTCCTGACGTGCTGGCCGAAGCCGACCCCGGCTGGCTGATTTCCAGCCGCCAGCGCATGAGCCGGCCCGATTCTCCCGCCGGCATGCACGGCTGGGACCCGGCGCTGGCTGAAATGCACGGCATTTTCATTGCCCGCGGCCCCGGCTTCATCCCCGGCAGCCGCAGCCCCGCCATGGCCTCCGTTGATGTCTATTCGCTGATGGCCCGGCTGCTTGGACTGAAACCGGCCAAAAATGAAGGCCGGCCAGACAGCTTTCTGCCCTATTTGAACGGCAGCGGGCCATCACCGGCCTATGAAGTGCGCCATTTTGACTGCAGCGGCACCCGTCTTGAGGTCCGCACGGGCCCGGAGCACGCCGCCGTTCACCTGGCGCCGCATATTTTCGTTCTGGAGCGCAGCGGCAAAAACACATTCCGCCATGCCGACCTCGAATTTCGCATGGAGAACAACACTGCCCAGGGCAGGCTTGACGGCCAAACGCTCAGCCGCTGTCGCCGACAGTATTCCGAAGAGTAAAGCCGTCGCCGATACGAACTCGGTGATGCCGCCTGCTATCGGGCTTGCCGCCAGGCGGGCAGAATATGGCAACGGCTCATGGGCGCAATGTTTTGCGGCGGCCGGCGCGGATCTATCCACAGCAGTTCGGCAATTTCCGACTGTGGCTGCGGTGTGCCGGCAATTTTGGCCGCAAAGGCCTCGGCGCATACGCGCCTGCCCGGCTCGTTGACGGCCCGCTCTTCAAACAGGCCCAGGCGCCTGGCCGATGGGCGCAGCAGCTCCACACCCAGCTCCTCGCGCAGCTCGCGAGCCAGGGTATCCAGCGAATGTTCACCCGGCCGGCGCTTGCCGCCGGGGTGAATCAGCACTTTTGTGCCGCGCTTGCGCACCATCAGAACCCGGCGATCCGCATCGGCAATCACGGCAACCACAATCTCGATGTTTTTGCTGCTCGACAGGCCCGATGTCATGGCGACCGGCTCCGATACGTGAAAGCCCCTGGCATCATAATCGGATACATTACGTCATGGTTGCTACACGGCTTCAAATCCGTTTTTTGGCCCCCTTTCCCAATTTCAGAGACACCTGTTCATGATCACATCCCGCAAAACTTGGCCGCGCGCTCTTTGCATGGCCGCCACGGGGCTGACCGGCCTGCTGATTTTGGCCGTCAGCGGCTGCGCCACGCTGTCAGAAGGCGAATGCCTGACCGCCGACTGGTACGAGATCGGCCAGCAGGACGGGCGCAGCGGGCATGAGCGCTCGCGGCTCCACGACCACCGCAAGGCCTGTGCCAAGCATGCCGTCACGCCCGATGAAAACGCCTATTTTGCCGGACGGGATGACGGCCTGAGGCTGTATTGCACACCCGAACGCGGCTTTGAAGAAGGGCTGGAAGGGCGCAGCTACAGGGGCGTTTGCGCCCCGGAACGCGAACGGGGCTTTTTGGCCGAGCACCGCAAGGGACTCATGCTTTATGAAGCCAGCGAGGCCATTGCCGCTGTGGAAAACGACATTGCCCGCAAGGAGGCCCTGCTCAAGGATGAGGACACCGGACGCAAGCAGGCTCGCGAACTGCAGCGCGACCTGGACGAGCTGTACCGCCAGCTGCGCACGCTCAATCGCGATCTGATCGATCTGGAGCGGCGCTTTCTTTCTCCGGCGCGCGGCGGCTGGTAGTCAGCCGCCTGCCGACGCCGCGCTTGAAAACACATTGATGACCACCACCCCGACAATGATCAGGCCGATGCCGGCCAGCGCGGCGGCATCAAGCTTCTGCCCAAACAGGACGTAGCCGATAAGGGCAATCAGCGCGATGCCGGCGCCGGCCCAAATGGCGTAGGCCACACCCACCGACAAATGCTTGAGCGTGACGCTCAAAAAGAAAAAGCTGACCAGGTAAAACACGCCGACCGCCAGCGACGGCCACAGGCGGGTAAAGCCTTCGGATGATTTCAGAAATGATGTTCCGATGACTTCGGCAACAATGGCCGCCGCCAGATACAGCCAGGTTTGCATCATGATGCTCCGCCGTCTGTCTTCAGACTTTCAGCTTGTCTGGCCAGCCGGCATGCCGAAATGACCGCCCCGGCTACCACATGCGCCTGAACACGTCGGATCGCCCCCGCCCGCGATGCCAAAAGGCCATGAACACGTGCCCGGCAATCAGCGCCAGCAAGGCCCACCCCAGCCAGCCGTGAAACAGGGAGGCGGGCTTCATCATCCACTCAACGCGCCCTTCAAAACCCGGGAAAAGCGGGAGGCCGAACGGAGAAAATGCCCGCCCGGATCCGTATTGACGCAGCAGGGCCAGCGTCGGAATGATCAGCACCAGGGCATACATGGCCGCATGGCCCGCTTTTGAAAACGTACTGACGGCGGGCGGCCGGCTCTTCATGCTGGCCAGGGCCCAGATTATGCGCACGATGACAAGCACAAGCAGCAGGAACCCGTTAGGCTTGTGAAGAGGCCATAAAAAGGCCTCTATGGCCGTATCCTTGAGCAGAACGCGCGACAACACCGACAAAAACTGCACGCCCAAAAGCAGCGCCATACCCCAGTGCAGCGCGCGACCTGCAAATCCGTAGCGGCGGCCGGCATCACCTGTTTCCATAGCTGTCCTCAAACCTTGATGACTGAACACAGGGGCTGATTATAGGCCGCCGTCCCGTGACTGTGCCCGGCGGGCCGACGAACATCGGGTTTCGGGTCCGGGTTATGGTAAAGGCTGTTTCATACACAGTGCCTGCCCATGCCCCGTCCTGCTGAAATGAAATACCTGGAGCGCTGCATTGCGCTGGCCACCGAAGCGCTTGAGGCCGGCGACCAGCCGTTTGGCTCGGTGCTGGTTTCAGCCGACGGCGAAATCCTGTTCGAGGACCGCAACCGCACGGCCTCGGGCGATGCCACCCGCCATCCGGAATTTGAAATCGCCCGCTGGGCCGCCCGCAACATGGATGAAAAGGCGCGCGCAGCCACCACGGTGTATACCTCGGGCGAACACTGTCCCATGTGTGCAGCCGCTCACGGCTGGGTGGGGCTGGGCCGCATTGTTTACATCAGCTCTTCCCGCCAGCTGGCCGCCTGGATGAAAGAACTGGGCGCCCGCACTCCGGCGGTTCGGGGCCTGCCCATACAGGACATTGTGCCGGAGCTGGAAGTAATGGGCCCCGTTGAAGGGCTGGCCGACCGGATCAGGGCGCTTCATCTCAAGCGTCATCAGCGCAACTAGCCGGCCGCGCGTCGCGGCCTACGGCTGGCGGAAATCCACGTTGTCGGCAATGGGGTGGGCAGCGGTGTCGCCCGACCAGGTGCGAAAACAGTTGCGCCCATCGTTCTTGGCCTGATACAGCGCCTGGTCTGCGCGTATCAGCAGGCGATCCAGGTTATAACCCACGGTGGCCGTATAGGCTATGCCAATGCTGACCGTCATCTTCCTGGGCAACTGGTCGGTGCTGGCTTCCAGCCCGACCTGAATGCGGCGCGCCAGGCGCTCGGCCTCGGTCTGGCCGCGCCCGGGCGCAACGACCACAAACTCTTCACCGCCAATGCGGGCACACAGGTTGTCGCGCCCGGCGGCGGCCCGCAGCACGTCGGCAAACACCACCAGCACCCGGTTGCCGGCATCGTGGCCGTAGTTGTCGTTAATCTGCTTGAAATGATCCAGGTCGCACATCAGCACCGACAGGCTTTTGTACGCCTCGCGCGCCTGCACCAGGCGCGGCTCGCTCCACTCAAACAGCACCCGGCGATTGGCCAGGCCCGTCAGCGCATCGTGCCTGGCGGCGTGCTGGTGAAAACGCTCGGCCCGGCTGCTGGCCATGGCGAGAATGGCATAGGTCATGCTGATGATGAACAGCACGTTGACCAGCACGGTAATGCTGAAATCGGGCTGCCAGGCCGGGCTGAAGCTGACGCCGGCAAGAATGGTAATGCGCAGCAGGTGATAGGCCGTGTGCACAAGGAGCAGAAACAGCACCACCACGGTCAGCCAGCGATTGTTGGCCCAGCCCGAGGCCAGCTCGCGCATGCACAGACCCATATAGGCCGCAGCAAGAATGGAAAAGGCAATGCGCGCCCATTCGTAGGACGACATGAACGCCGGCCAAAAGCCCAGAGCGGCCCACGCAAGCGGGCCGGCGGCAAGCATCAGCCGTGACGGCCGAACGCTGAACTGCTTCAGGCTGGCCCACAGACAGGCATAGGCTGCAACCAAAAACAGGCTGGGCAGCCACAATGAAGGGTCGGATCTGCCCTGCGCCAGCATCACCAGGCCTGCAGCATAGGCCACGGCACCCAGCACGCAAGCTGCCACGCACCACATCAGGGTTTGCCGATAGCGCCCGCCAAAAGCCACCATCAGGGTCAGACCACCCATCAAAAGATGGATCAGAACCCCCATGACAAGCAGCGTGCGTATATCCAGCATTTATGTCAAACCAACCGCAACCCTAATCTTTCAGATGCCGCAAGCTCCGGCGGCGCACCATAAGCCGGTGCCAGCCAGTCGCCCGCGCCCCGTCAGCCGAACCCGCGCCCGAAGCAGCCTGCGGGCCGGAAAGCCGCATTTTCAACCCATGCGGCAACTGGATAGCGTAACGCCTATTAACATTTAATTAAAGACGCTGCAAGCTTGTTCCCCTGCTGTTTCAGACAAGCGTGACCATTTTGCCGCTGGCCGGGCACGCTGCGCATCAAAAACCCGATGCTTTTGCACTTTCTCCTCGGTTGGCTGCCACCGGCCGGCGGGATGAAGCGGCTGTTTTTCTGCGGGCGTTGCGCGGCTGCCCACTCCGCTTGCTCCGGCTGCTGCGCCTGCGCCGAGGTTTAGCTGCTGGCTGCCCGGCACTTTTGCCGGCCGGCAAGGGTTTTGAAGGCTCAAATCCGGGCACGGGCTCGACCTCCAGCGGCTCCTTGAGCAGCTTCTGAATATCTGCCAGCAGGCCAGCCTCGTGATGGCTGACCAGCGACACCGCCAGCCCGCTGGCGCCGGCGCGACCGGTGCGGCCGATTCGGTGCACATAATCCTCGGCCACCATCGGCAGATCATGGTTGATGACCAGCGGCAGCTGCTCGATGTCCAGCCCGCGCGCGGCGATGTCGGTGGCCACCAGCACCGTTACACGCCCATTTTTAAAATCCCTGAGCACGCGCGTGCGCTGATTCTGGCTTTTGTTGCCGTGAATGGCGGCCGCCTTGAGGCCGTATTTTTCCAGGAAGCGGACCAGCCTGTCGGCGCCGCGCTTTGTGCGGCTGAAAACCAGCGCCTGCCGACGGCTGTCCTCGGCCAGCACGTGCAGCAGCAGCTCGCGCTTTTGCTCGATATCCACCGGATGAATGACGTGCCTGACCAGCGCCGCAACCCGGTTGGGCGGCGCGGCCTGTATCTGCACGGGATCAGTCATGAACTGGCCGGCCAGGCTTTTTACCTGCTCCGGAAACGTGGCTGAAAAAAGCAGGGTCTGCCGCTGTTTGGGCAAGCGCCCGATGATGTTGCGCAAGGCCGGCAGAAAACCCATGTCAAGCATGCGGTCGGCTTCGTCCAGAACAAGGATTTCTATGGCGCCCAGATCCAGCGAGCCGCGCTGGGCGTGGTCAATCAGCCGGCCCGGGGTGGCAACAATGACATCAAGCCCGCGCCTGAGCGCCTGCAGCTGGCCATGCATGCCGACACCGCCAAAAATGGTGTGGCTGCGCAGCGGCAGCTGCTTGCCGCAGGCGCGCAGGCTGTCGTGCACCTGGGCAGCCAGTTCGCGGGTGGGCGTCAAAACCAGCGCCCGCGGACGCCGCTTGCCCGAACGTTTTTCTGAACGAGGACTTTCCGCAAACAGGCGCTGCAGCAGCGGCAGCGAAAAGGCCGCGGTTTTGCCGGTGCCCGTCGGCGCGCTGGCCAACAGGTCACGGCCCTGCAGGGCCGGCGGAATGGCTTTGGCCTGTATTGGTGTGGCCGACTCGTATCCCTGGGACTTGAGCGCACCCAGCAGCGCGGGCGACAGCCCGAAAGAATCAAAATTCATGTTTTTTTGCTCCTGATGAAAATGCCCGGACACCGCCGGACACCCTGGTCAACCCGGAGCGTTCCCACAAGAACCGCGCTGCGAGCGATCAAAGATTTGGTTAATAGCTGCGGCAGATTTTTTCAGCCGCAATCCGAGCCGTGCGGACAGCAAGCATGGGCGACCGGATCAAGCATGATCGCAACGCGTCTCACAAGGGGAAATACGAAACTCGGCACGGGGCATTATACACTCTTTACGCACAGCCGCCCGCTTTTTTATCCCGAACACTGTCCACAGGCATTGTTTACGGCCGGCCTCCGCTCACAGCAGGTCAAACAAAACCCGGCCCTGCTTGATAACCAGCTCAACCTCGCGCAAGGCCTTCATGTCTTCCCGGGGGTTGCCGGACACCACAACAATGTCCGCATCAAACCCGGCCTCAAGGCGGCCGGTGCGATGACCAGCGCCAAACTGCCTGGCCGGGGCCGTGGTCAGACTGGTCAGAACCGCGGTGAAGTCCAGCCCGGCCTCCTCCATCAGTTCATATTCACGCAGGGGGTCATAAACCGGCATGAATCCGGCATCGGTTCCGAAAAGGATGCGCCCGCCCAGCCGCCAATATTCACGCAGCTGGGCCTGAGCGGCGGCCATGAATTCATCCAGGCCTGTTTTGTCCGGCCCAAACTCCTCCTCCCACAGCGTCAGCGTTGGAATCAGCGCGACATCCTGTTCGCGCAGCTGCGCATAAATGGCGGCCGGAAGCTCGCCGGCAGCAGGGACGGTATGGGCCAGTACATCGACGCCACCCTCAAGAGCGATTTCGACGCCACGCAGATTGGTCGGATGAGCAAATACAGGCCGGCCGTCCATGTGCGCCCTGCGGGTCACCGCCTGCACCGCCCCGGGATCCATTTCGGGAAAAGGCTGATTCCTGGTAATGGGAACAGTGAACAGCTTGATGCCGTCTGCGCCCCTGGCCAAACGGTCGTCAACGGCTTTCCGGGCCTGCTGCGCATTGGCTATTTCCGGCAGCTGTACAGGCTCAACATATCTGGGCGTGCCGTTTGGAGGCACCAGCGGCACCAGCGCTGTACGAATAACGGGGCCGTCAAGCTCGCCCGAGTCCGTCCTTTTGCGCAAATGCAGCACCGGCTCCGGCTCAAGCGCGCCTGTATCGAACACGTGAATGAATCCGTACTGCAAAAACCTTTCGGTCAAAAGCTGGTCAAGCGCTTCGGCCGGCATTGACTCGGCCGAATCCCACTCCGGTCCGATAAAGTGAACATGGCTGTTCCAGAACCCCGGCAGAACGGTTTTTCCCTGCAATTCGATGACGCGCGCGCCATTGGGAATTTCAATCTCTTCCGAATTGCCGAGCGCACTGATTTGGCGGCCCTCAAGGACAATGACTCCATTCTCAAGCGGCGCCTGGTCTGGCTGCGCGTAAATGGTCGCGCCTTTTAAAACCAGCAGCCCGGACTTTGGCTTATCAGCCTCGGGCTGCAGACGAACATCAACACACGATGCCAGCGCCAGCGCGGAAACCATGAGCCAGAAAATTGTCCGCAAATTTCCCATCGTGCGACTCCATTGTCTTTTCAGCATCGGGAAACATATCACGCCAACAGCTGCTGACTCGTGGCTTTGGGCTTCAGTGATAAAACATCAAAAGCATGCCATTGAATGAACCGGGCCGGCAGGCGCCGGCCCGGTCGAACTGTGCTGAGGTGATGCCAGTCCGTCAGGGCGCCGGGCCCTGACCTTCGAAGCGGTCTTCGAAGATCAGGTCGTCTGCCGGCGCGGCATCCACATCAAGCGTGACGGGCACCGCAATCAGCGGGCGCTCTTCATCACTGGTGTCGATGCACAGCCAGGCTTCGTACTTGCCGGCCTCCAGCTCGCTTGCGTCAGCCTGGACATGGACCGTTTCAGACTCACCGCCCGCAATGGTGCCTGACACCGGCTCATATCCAAGCCACTCGACACTCTCACGCACCACACAGGCATCTCCGTGACTGCCGGGGATGGCGATCGTGAAGCTCAGAAGCTCAACGCCATCGTCCACTGCACCCAGCTGGGAGGCCGCTCCGGTTTCAACGTCGATGGTCATCATCCGACTGTCGCCGCCTCCCATGTAGCCCGCCCAGTAGAGCGTGCCGTCGGACTGGTCAAAGTCCATGTCCTGGGCAAAGTTGGCATCCTCTCCGACCGGTCCCACAACCGAGGCCTCGCCGGTGTCCTTGTCTATGGCCAGCAGCACGTCGTCGATAATGTCCAGCCCGTACATGAGGCCTTCCGGCGAGACGGCGATGGCAATGACTATGGCATCGGGTGCCAGGTCCGGCCCGGTGATTTCTCCCACTTCGGTGGCCGTCAATGCATCCGGGTCGATGACGAACAACGAGTTGCCAAGCAGCGTGCTGCCCGAAGCGTACAGTGTCCGGGTCGCGTGATCCCAGCTCATGCTGGTCCATGTTTCAGCCAGATCGCCGCTGAGCGTTCCCAGCCCGGTGAACTCACCGGTTGCCACCTCGACATAACCAAAGGTGTTGGCCGGCTGATTTCCGTCGTTGCCGCTGACAATCATGTAGTGCCGGTCAAGGTCATTGTCGATGAAGGCTGCAGCATAGACATCCTCCGGCTGGTTCGGGTTGATGATGTCCAGAACACCGGGCACCAGCGCGTCAAGCATGGCATAACCTGGTGCCGTCCAGCCGGTGGTGCTGAAGGCGGGAACGGCCATCTCCGCCGGCATCAGCGGTGAGTTGACCAGGCTGCCTGCGCTGTCGGACACATCCCTGTGCAGGCTGATGCCGTCTGCGCTCTTGTGCTCAGCCTGGTAGGGCAGAGCGGGGAAATGTGCGCGGGAATCAACCTGGGGAGCCTCTTCAATGCTCCATTCAAGATCAGTCGTGCCGTCAACGTTGCCAATCTCGAGCTCCAGTATTCCGTTCTCACCGGCTGTCAGCGCAAACTCGAGCTTGTCGGGCTCTGCTGTGGCACAGGGTGCCTGCAGTGTCAGGCTGAAGTCCTGGGTCACGGTCTGACCGGCCGACAGCGTTATACCCGTCAATGTCTCAGGCTCATGGCCATCGGCCTCGACATGGATATCCACCGGACCTTCCGAAGCGGGCAATGAGATCGAGTAGTGGCCGTCTTCGTCTGTCACCGCCGTCCAGATGTCAGTGCCTCCGACCAGCTCCACGGCTGCATCGGCCAGCGCTCCAGGCTCCGAACCGCAGTAGCCGGCACTTTCGACAACACCTTCCACTGCTGCCCAAGCGGCGGGCGCCCTGACCTCAAGCTCCACCGGCACCATGGTCACCGGGTTGCCCGGATCATTGGTGAAGATGCACAGCCCGGCCGAGTACTCGCCCGGGAGCAGGCCCGCGCTGTTCAACTCGACGCTGATGTCCAGGGACTGTCCAGCCCCAATGGCGGGACCAAAGGCCGGGCTAGCCGACAGCCAGGGCACACCGATGGGATCGCTGCAGTTCATGCCACCACCGGCCGCGCGCACAAACAGGGCCCGGTATTCATCGAATCCGCTGAGGATGGACTCCCAGTCGCCCCCCGAGCCCTGATCCGAAGCAGAGTACCCGCCGGCGTAGCCGGCAGGCCGTTCGGTGGATTCATCGGAAGCGATGTATACATTGGGCGAGGAAGGTGCCCAGCGGGCACCGATGTAAACACTGCCGGCCGCAATGCTGACATCGGCCTCCGAAACATCCACGGCTGTCCATGAGGGATCCGAGTCAATGCCGTCGGGAATGCCGTCCGCCGTGGCCAGCACGGCAGCAATCTCGGTGCCGGGCTCGCCACCCGGACCATCGTCGGCATAAAACACCACCTCGAAGTCAATGGAGGAGGGCCCGCCCGCCGCCCTGAGGAAAGCCACACAGACCATGTCAATGCGGATCGGGTAGTTCTCGGGCGTGAACCTGTCCACAAACGTGCCCCAGCTGTTGGCCGCGCCCCAGGCGTAGCCGTTTTCAACCGTGCCGTCATCGTGAATGATCAGGTCCGGATCATCGCTGCAGTCGGCCACATCCACCAGCGGCTGGCCCACCGTCAGGCCGGGCAGGGCACCGCCAAGCACATCAGCCAGGCTGACCGCACCCGCATTGGGGCCGGCCGATGCCGCGCTGCCTCCGTCTTCACCGGAGCCGCCGTGGCGACGCAGCTCGCTGGGCATCGTGGTGTCAATTTGCCAGCTCAGCGGCGCGTGGCCGCTGTTGCTCAGCTGGACAATGCCGCTGCGCGTATCGTCGGCATCCATGGTGAAACTGATTTCATCCGGAGAAACGCTTGCGCACGGCTCGTCCAGATACAGACTGAAGTTCTCGGTCACTGTTTCCCCACCGCCGAAAGTCACTGTTGCCGACGCTGTAATGTGGCCCTCTGCGCTGACCTCTATTTCAAGGGGACTTTCAGCTGCGGGCACAAACAGCTGGTAGAAACCTTCATCGTCGGTTTCAAGGCTCCAGCTGTCACCCTGACCGTTGATGCTGACTGAAGCGCCTGCCAGAGGTACCGGATTTTCATCGCAATGGCCAAGGCTTTCCACAGACCCTTCCACAGTGCCCCAGTCGGCCGGCAGCACCACCTCCATGGACACAGGCACCTGCACCACCGGCTGAATCGGGTCATTGCTTTCGATGCAGATATTGCCTTCATACTCGCCTGGGGCCATGCCGGCCGGATCGAACGTCAGAGCGACGCTGTCCGCCGGATCGCCGCTGTCAACGGAGCCGTCCAGCGGATCGGGAGTCAGCCAGTCAGGCAGTTCACAGTCCATGGTCTGCACCAGGGAAATCTGGTAGGAGCTGCCATCAATCAGCGTTCCAAGCAGGTTGGACTCGCGGTCGATCTCATGCACCCCGCCCGAATTGGTCACCAGAATGGTTCCACCGGGCAGTTCATGTACGCCGCGCAGTGACGTTTCAGGCCCATAGACTCCAATTTGCTCGCCATCGGCCGACAGCTCCCAGGCGCCTGATGGCGCGCTGAAAGCAGCGGCAAGAACGTTGCCGCTATCGATTTCCTGGATCTGCTCCGGGAAATTGATTTCATCGTTCCATACCTGAATGAACTCCCCGTTGTGATCGTAGCTGTAGATGTTTCCACCACTGGCGGATACCAGCACATCGTGCTCGCGGAAAAGTATGGACCACGGCCCGGAAATACCACCCGAGCCGTTTTCCACAAACACGCCCAGGTAGTTGCCGTCCTGGTCGAATTCCACCACGGCATTGGCGTTGCTGCCAGATGCCGATGTCACCAGAATATTGCCTGTGTCAGGATGGATCGCCATGCCGCGCGTGTTGCCTATGACGTCGGGATCGTCCCCGGCAGTCGGCGCAAACACGCCGATATAGTCGCCGTCTTCCACGGAAAACGCATGGATTTCACCACTCTGGCTCACCACCAGCAGGCGTTCGCCGTCAGGATGCGGCAGCACGTGCTGTAGCGTCCCCAGCGATTCTTCAAAGACGATGAAGTTCTCATCGATCAGGGCACCCGTTTCCGGATCAAAAGCCATGATGCGCCCGTTGACGTGCTGAGGCACCAGCAGGACACCTTCCTGAAGCAGCGAGGCGCGCGCTGTGCCCGTCACCCAGGGCTGGCCTGGGCCTGCAACAGAGCGGGATGCCCTGTCTGTACCGGCTTCCTCATCGGCCGGATCGGCCACAAAGTCGCTGATATGGATTTCAGGCAACCCCGCCGCCAGCCGCTCTTCAGCCAGTGCCGTAGCCAGCCCGCCCGTCTCATCGGGCAGGACGACTGTCCAGTCAAGCGCCCTGGAGCCCAGGTTGGCGATCTCGAGGCTTTCGTCAGCCGTCTGACCCAGATCAACGGTGACATTGAACTCGTCAGGATTGACATCAATGCAAGCGGCATCCAGCGTCAGATCAAAATTGATCTCCTCGGTTTCCAGACCGATGATGGTTACACCATCTTCCGTAACCGGGAAGTAGTCATCGGCGCTGGCGGTTACGTCCACCGGACTTTCGTCTTCGGACACCTTGATGGAATACATGCCGTCGGCATCGGTGCTCGTGGTCCAGGAATCACCCTGACCCTCAATGATGATCAGCGCATTGGCCAAAGGCTCCGGGTCTTCCTGGCAGTTCAGGGCCATGACCTGGCCTTCTACTGTGCCAAGCGCTGGATCGGTCACATCAACGGTGACGGGGATCTGCACGCTGCCCAGCTGATCATCGTTGCTGTCAAGGCAGAGGGTGGCCAGGTAGGAGCCATCGGCCAGTGACGCTGTGTCAACGGAGATCGAAACATCTTCGCTGTCTCCCGGGGAGATGGCATTTTCCTCGGCGCCAAGCGTCAGCCAGCCCGGCTCATCGCCTTCGCAGCTGTCGCCCTCAAAGGCGGCCAGCGTCCACTCAAGGTCCACATTGCCGTCCTCATTGGACAGCGACAACGTATCGGAAGCGGTATCGCCCAGCGTCAGGTCAAAATCAAAACTGTCGGGTTCGACATCCCCACAGGGCTCGGCCACCAGCAGGTTGAAGGGCTGCCTGGTGGTCTCGCCGCTGATGACATCCACATCCTCCTCCACGGCATTGAGATAGCCCTCGAGGCTGACCGTGACTGTCAGTGGTGATTCATTTTCATTGATGTCGAAATAGTATTCGCCGTCGCTGCCGGTCTGCGTTTCGAACGTGCCGTCCTGGCCTTCTGCAACAACCGTTGCGCCGGCCACCGGCACAGGATCGGAAGCGCTGCAGTAACCTTCAGTGGTCACCGTACCTTCCAGGGCGCCAACATCCGGGTCAAACACCATGACCTCGACCGGAACGGCCACCAGCTTGAGATTGTCGGCGCCGGTGTCATTGGTTTCAATGCACAGGTAGCCGACATGCTCTCCGTGCGTCAGTTCGTCCGCATCCACCGAGACGGTGACTTCGTCGGTCGCTCCTGCGGCAACGCTGCCTGAATCAGGGCTGACGCCCAGCCAGGGCACGCTTGTGTATTCTTCGCTTTGGCAGACGGGCAGCGGCTGCTTGTGCAGGGTAATGGTGACGTCGGACCAGTTCATGTCGGCAGCGCTGGCTGATGTCCAGTCGTTGATGAACAGAACG
>DATGTG010000005.1:0-10664 GCA_035301965.1 Wenzhouxiangella sp.
TGGCCCAGATCGGTGATGACGAAACGCCGGTCAAGGCGGGTGACATGAGCATTGTGGCATCCGGCGTGTGGCACAACTTCAAAAACACCGGCAAGGGCGCGCTCAAGCTGTATACCGTTTATTCACCTCCTGAACATTGAGTGGCCGGCCGGCAAGCAGCCGGCCAGTGCTTTTCAATGTTTTGCCACCGCGGGCCGGAGCAGGTTTCCGGCCCGCTTTTTGGCGGTCAGTCGCTGTTTTCAGGCACGATGCGCAGGATCTGCCCGTTGTCCTCGTCGGTGACCAGATAGATGAACCCGTCGGGGCCGGTTTTGACGTCGCGGATGCGCTGATCCATGGGCAGCCACTCTTCGGCAGCCACGCGCTTGCCGTCCATGACCAGCCTTGACACGCGCTGGCTGATCAGCCCGCCGACAAAGAAGTCGCCCTGCCATTCGGGGAAGGCGTCGCCCCGGTAGATGTCCATGCCGGAGGGCGCGATGACCGGATCCCAGAAGTAGACTGGCTGCTCCATGCCTTCGGCCCGGGTCAGGCCGTCATACACTTCGCCGCCCTGGTATTCAATGCCGTATGAAATGGTGGGCCAGCCGTAGTTCTTGCCGGCTTCGGTGAGGTTGAGCTCGTCGCCACCGCGCGGGCCGTGTTCCACGGTCCACAAGTGGCCGGTTTGCGGGTCTTTGACGGCGCCCTGGATGTTGCGGTGCCCCCAGGAAAATATTTCGGGCTGTTTGTCGTCGTCGTCGACAAAGGGGTTGTCGTCGGGCACCGAGCCGTCGAAATGCAGGCGCACCACCGTGCCGATGTGGTTTGAGGGATCCTGGGCGTTTTGGCGGATGGCATCGCGCTGGCGGTCGCCCATGCCCAGCCACAGGGTGTTGTCGTTTTCAAACACGATGCGCGAGCCGAAATGACCCTGTGAGTTTACCGCCGGCTGCTGGCTGAAGAGGGTTTCAACATTCTCCAGCGCACTGTGGACGTCGCTCAGCCGGGCGCGCGCCAGCGCGGTGTTGTTGGTGCCGTCGTCATGCGGCTCGGCAAAGCTCAAGAAGATCAGGCGGCTGGACTCGAAGTCGGGGGCCACGGCCACATCGTGCAGTCCGCCCTGGCTGCGGGCATCAACTTCGGGCAGGCCGTCGATCGGGTCGGAAAGCGTGCCGTCGGCGCTGACATGGCGCAGCCGGCCGGGGCGTTCGGTAACCAGCATGGAGCCATCGGGCAGAAAATCCAGCGCCCACGGGTGCTCCAGCCCTTCGGCCACGGTTTCCACCGTCCAGTTTTCGCTGGATTCGGGCAGGGGCGCGCGGGTCTGGCCTTCAAACGCCGCTTTCAGCTGGGGCGCTTCCCGGGGCGCGGTTTCGGCCGTCTTGGTGCGGGCGTCGGCAGGCTCGGCGGCGTTTGTTTCAGCGCCGCTGTCGCTGGCGGCAATGGCGCTGGTGGCGCCGGCGGAGGGTGCCTGAACATCGGGGCCGCAAGCAATCAGCAGCGCGGAAAAAATCGGGATGATGAAAAGTTGTTTCATGGGTTTGCTCCACAAATACAGGGGATTGCCGGGTTGATCGTAGCAGTTTGTTGTCCGTGCCCAGGGCGGCGTGCAGGTATTTACAGTTTGGCAAAGCCGGTAAACCCCATGAACGCCAGCGCCATGAGGCCGGCGGTAATCAGGCCTATGGGGGCGCCGCGAAAGCTTTGGGGCACGTCGCCCATGGCAATTTTTTCGCGCGCGGCGGCCATGACGATCAGCACCATGCCAAAACCCAGCGCGGCACCAAAGCCGTAGAAGGCCGATTCCACCAGGCTGTGGCTTTCGCGGATATTGAGCAGGGCCACGCCCAGCACGGCGCAGTTGGAGGTGATGAGCGGCAGGTACACGCCCAGCGCGCGGTGCAGCAGCGGGGCGCTGTGACGGACATACAGCTCGGTGAGCTGCACCAGCGCGGCAATGACCAGAATCAGGGCGATGATCTGCAGGTATTCCAGCCCCAGCGGCTTGAGCAGCCACTGATTGACGATAAAGCTGGCCACGGACGCCAGGGTGAGCACAAAAGCGGTGGCGGCCGACATGCCAACCGCCGAGGACACGCTGTTGGATACCCCCATGAACGGGCACAGGCCCAGAAACTGGACCAGCACAAAGTTGTTGACCAGTGCGGCCGAGATGACAATGAGGGCCAGGCTCACGGGTATGCGGTGCCGGTGCGGCGTTATTTGATGCGCATGCCCGGCTGTGCGCCCGAGTCGGGGTCGAGCAGATGGGGCTTGCCGTTGTCTTCGCTGGCGGCCAGGATCATGCCTTCGGAGACGCCAAAGCGCATTTTGCGCGGCTTGAGGTTGGCCACCACCACGGTCAGGCGGCCGTTGAGTTCGTCGGGGCTGTAGTGTCCGCGCACGCCGGCCAGCACCTGGCGCTTGCCCAGCTCGCCGACGTCGAGATGAAGCCTGAGCAGGCGGTCGGCGCCGTCCACTTCCTCGGCCCGGTCTATGCGCGCCACGCGCAGATCCACCTTGATGAAATCGTCAAATTCAATCATGTCGCTGTCCTGATTTTTGTCTTCGCCCTGTTTTGAGCCGGCGCTGTCGCCTGTGCGCGCATCGGCCCTGTCCTGATCGTCCAGGGAGGCCTTGCTGGCGGCTAGCAGCTGGTCGAGCTGTTTTTCATCAACGCGCTGCAGCAGGGGCTTGAATTTGTTGATTTCATGGTTGAGCAACGGCTGGTCCAGGCGGCTGAAATCATCCAGCTGGGCGTTGAGAAACTCGCCCGCCCTGTCGGCGGTCTGCGGTATGACCGGCCACAGCCAGGTCATGAGCTGTTTGAAAAGGTTGAGGGCCTGGGTGCAGATGGCCACCACTTCGAGCTCGCGACCCTGCTCGCGGGCCAGCTTCCACGGAGCGTGGTCGTTGATGTAGACATTGGCTTCGTCAGCCAGCGCCATGATGCGACGCACCGCGCGGTGGTAGCGGCGCTGTTCGAAGTCTTGCACGATGCTTGAATGCTGGTCTGCAAACCTTTGAAAAAGCTCGGGGTCGGGCAGTTCTTCAGCCAGCCTGCCGTCGTTGAATTTGTGTATGAAGCCCGCCGAGCGGCTGGCGATATTGACCAGTTTGCCGACCAGGTCGGCGTTGACGCGGTAGCGGAAATCCTCGAGGTTGAGGTCGATGTCGCTGAGCCCGGAGCCGAGCTTGCCGGCAAAATAGTAGCGCAGGTAGTCGGGGTGGAGGTGGTCCAGCCAGGTGCGCGCCATGATGAAGGTGCCGCGTGACTTGGACATCTTGGTGCCGTTGACGGTCAGAAAGCCGTGGGCATGAACCCCGGTGGGGCGGCGCATGCCGGCGCCCTCAAGCATGGCCGGCCAGAACAGGCAGTGAAAGTAGATGATGTCCTTGCCGATGAAATGATGCATTTCGGTGTCGGTGTCCGGGTGCATCCATTCTTCAAAATCCCAGCCGTGTTTTTCGCACAGTTCCATGAAGCTGGCCAGATAGCCTATGGGCGCATCCACCCACACATAGAAGAACTTGTCTTTGGTGTCGGGAATTCTGAAACCGAAATAGGGCGCGTCGCGGGTCACGTCCCAGTCGCGCAGTCCGTCGGCAAACCATTCATCAAGCTTGTTGGCCACTTCGTCCTGCAGGGTGCCGGAATGTATCCATTTTTTGAGACTGTCGCTGAAGGTCGACAGGGTGACGAAGTAGTGCTCGGTGTCTTTCAGTTCCGGTTTGGCACCCGACAGCACCGAGCGTGGATCGACCAGGTCGGTGGGATTGTAGGTGGCGCTGCACACTTCGCAGGAGTCGCCGTACTGGTCTTCGGCGCCGCAGTTGGGGCAGGTGCCCCTGATAAAGCGGTCGGGCAGGAACATGCTGCGTTCGCTGTCGTAAAACTGCTTGATGGTGCGCGTGCTGACCGCGCCGTAGTCCTTGAGTGCCGCCCAGAAGCGCTCGACCAGCTTGCGGTTGGTGTCGGTGTGGGTCGATGAAAAGTTGTCAAAAGAGAGCGCAAAGTCGTTGAAATCTCTCAGGTGTTCGGCATGAATACGCTCAATGAGCTCTTCGGGGCTGATGTTTTCCTTTTCGGCGCGCAGCATGACCGGTGTGCCGTGGGCATCGCTGGCCCAGGCAAAAACGACTTCATGGCCCATGGCGCGCTGGAACCTGACCCAGATGTCGGTCTGGATATATTCAAGCATGTGCCCCATGTGAATGGAGCCGTTGGCGTAGGGCAGGGCGGATGTGACCAGAATGCGACGCTTTGCGGTCATGGAATCTTTGCTTGTTTGCGTTTGGCTGAATGGGGTGATTATTGCACGTGCAAGCATCGGTTACGTGGCTGAATGATTTACGGTTGGCGCCCATGAACGAGTACAATAACGGTCCTGTTTTATTCATCAAGGCAATCCAGGCATGAGCAAAAAACTGCAGGATGAACTGAAGGCCCTGGTCGAGGGCATGGAAGACCCCAACACGGCCCGCCCGCTGGGCGATGCGGTGCGCGGCGTGGCGGTCCGGAAAAACCGCGCGGCGGTGGATATCAGGCTGAGCTATCCCGCAGCCGGCTGGCGCCGGGAGCTTGCGCGCCTGGTGACTGAAAGACTGCAGGCCAGTGGCGAGGTCAGCAAGGTGACGGTGGATATCGACTGGCAGATTCCGCAGCACGCCGTGCAGGGCGGCCTGAAGCCCCTTGAAGGCGTGCGCAACGTGATTGCCGTGGCGTCGGGCAAGGGTGGCGTCGGCAAGTCGACCGTCAGCGCCAATCTGGCGCTGGCCCTGGCGGCCGAAGGCGCGCTGGTGGGCATGCTGGATGCCGATATCTACGGCCCCAGCCAGCCGCGCATGCTGGGTTTGAAGGGGCGGCCCCAGACCACCGACAACAAACGTATTCTGCCCATGGAGGCGCACGGACTGCAGGCCATGAGCATTGGCGTTCTGGTTGATTCGGACCAGGCCATGATCTGGCGCGGGCCCATGGCCACGCAGGCGCTGCAGCAAATGGCCACCGACACGCTGTGGCAGGATCTTGACTATCTGATTATCGACCTGCCGCCGGGCACCGGCGATGTGCAGCTGACGCTGGCACAGCGCATTCCGGTGGCCGGTGCGGTCACCGTAACCACGCCGCAGGATGTGGCGGTGGACGACGTGCGCCGTGCGGCCGTGATGTTCAACAAGGTAAAGGTGCCCATGCTGGGCGTGGTCGAAAACATGAGCACGCACGTGTGTTCAAGCTGCGGACATGAAGACGCCATATTCGGCAGCGGCGGCGGCGAGCGAATTGCCGCCGAGGTGGGCGTGCCGCTGCTGGGCCAGCTGCCGCTGGATACGCAGGTTGGCCGTCAGACGGATGCCGGCACGCCCATTGTGATTTCCAACCCCGACCATCCGTCGGCCATGCGCTTCAGGCAGATTGCGCGACGCGTTGCCGGACGACTGTCGACCCAGTCGCGCGAGGCGCGCATCAGAATGCCCAAAATCAAGATCATGGGCTAGGCGCGCGTCCGCTGCATTTGACAATAAAAAAGATGAGCGCCTGAAGTTGTGCCCTGCGGATTGAGGCCCGGTTCGATCCGGTGTCCCGGCCGGATCGGAAGGGAGACGACGGGCCTGTCCTGCAGCGTCATGCGCCCGCTGCCGTATTGTCCGCTACCCCGATTAGGTGCTTTCAGGCGCTCATCAAGCCAGGCGTCGCAAAACCTGCATGAGTTACATCAGGGGTCTTCAGCCATATACGCGCATTTTGTCTTGAAAACGGCTCAGCCGGATAGACCGCCAGCTTGAAAGGGTGCCGTCAGAGCGCAGGCGCCTGCCTGCAGCATCAGGATGCGGGTGTCAGGCGCGCGGCAGGGTCACACCGCGCTGGCCCATGTATTTTCCGGCGCGGTCGGCGTAGGACACTTCGCATTCCTCGTCCGATTCGAGAAAGAGGAACTGGGCCACGCCCTCGTTGGCGTAGATGCGCGCCGGCAGCGGCGTGGTGTTGGAAAACTCCAGCGTCACGTGGCCTTCCCATTCGGGCTCCAGCGGGGTTACGTTGACGATGATGCCGCAGCGGGCGTAGGTGGATTTGCCCAGGCAGATGGTGAGCACGTTGCGCGGAATGCGGAAATATTCGATCGTGCGCGCCAGGGCAAAGGAATTGGGCGGGATGACGCAGACGTCGCCGGTGTAGTCGACAAAGCTTTTTTCGTCAAAGGCCTTGGGATCGACAATGGTGGTGTTGATGTTGGTGAAAATCTTGAATTCGTTGGAGCAGCGCCCGTCGTAGCCGTAGCTGGACGTGCCGTAGGACACCACGCTCTGGCCGCTGGCATTGCGGCGCACCTGACCGGGCTCGAAAGGTTCGATCATGCCGTGTTGCTCGGCCATGGTTCGAATCCAGCGATCGGATTTGATGGTCATGCTTGTTGTTCCTGGCGACAAAACAGCGCTTTCAGCGAGGGCGTATTATTGCACGCACTCGTCCGGGTTTGGTTCATTCCTGCGGCGGTGGCTGCTGGATAAGCTCAGCGCTGGTGGTGAACAGTTGGTTGCCGCGCACCACCTCAAGCTCAAGGTGTGATCCCGGCTCTGAATCAGCGATGTGCTTCATCAGCTTGCGGGCGCTGGCAAAGTTTTCACCGCTGGCCGAAATCAGGATGTCGCCCGGCTGCAGTCCGGCATTCCAGGCGGGGCCGTTGCGGTGGATGCGAATGATGCGGGCTCCCGGCTGCAGGTTTTTCTCGGACGCGACCTGGAGGCTGACATCGGCCAGCTCGGCGCCAATCCAGCCGCGCTTGACGCGGCCGTATTCAATGATCTGTTCCGTGATTTCACGCACCACGGAAACGGGAATGGCAAAGGAAATGCCCTGGGCGCCGGTTTCCTGGCCCAGAGAGGCGCTGTTGATGCCGACCACTTCGCCGGCCGGGTTGATCAGGGCGCCGCCGGAATTGCCGGCGTTGATGGCTGCGTCGGTCTGAATCAGGTTTTCAAACGAGGCCAGGTTGAGCGGCGCCCGGCCGGTGGCGCTGACGATGCCCATGGTGACCGTGTGGCTGAGCCCGAAGGCGTTGCCGATGGCCAGCACGACATCGCCGGTGCGCAGGTTGTCGTCATCGGCCAGGGTGGCCACCGGCAGGTCGTCCATGTCCACCTGCAAAAGCGCCAGATCGGTGGACGGGTCCGAGCCTATGATTCCGGCCTCGGCAATGCGGCCGTCCCACAGGGCGACAAGGATGTCGTCAACGCCGGAAATGACGTGGCGGGTGGTCAGCACCAGGCCGGTGTCGGAAATAATGACCCCGGAACCCAGCCCGCGGCGCGGGCGGGTGACCGTGCGGTTGCGATAAAGGTGGCTGAACAGCGGGTCGGAGAACTCGGAGCCCAGCGGCTCGGTTACCATGGTGCGTGTATAAATGCTGACTACAGATGGTGCTGTGCGGTTGACGGCATCGGAGTATGATGTCACCGGGCTGGCCGGTGCTTGCTGCCGGGCGGGTTGAAGCCACATCAGCACAAACGCAACGGCCAGGCCGATGACAATGAACTGCAGGGCAAAACTCAGGATGCGCATCATGACAAAAGGCAGGCGGTGTATTTGAGCAAGGATTGTAGGGGCCGGCTGCCCGCGCTGGTCCCTGATGCGGGCTGCAACATGTTGCAATGGCGGTTGCCAACTTCATTGCCAACCATCGAAAACGAAGCATACCAGCCCGCGATTGAGTATTTGTTTAATTTTTCGCTAAAATAGAAAGCTGCTATTCTGTCGCGGAACTGTATTGCAAGGGTTCAAGGCTGCGCAAACAAGCGTCTGGCGCTGAACCAGGGGTTGGTGCCGGGCGCCGGTTTATCAGGTTTTTCGTGCGCTGCGATGCTGATGTAACAACAATATTCTGTTTTTGGGAGAGTTTCATGTCCGAAACCGATTCGCTTGCCTCCATCCAGCCGCCGGAGGACCCCGGCCGCCGCCGTCTGCTGACCTGGACGACGGGTGTGGTTGGCGCAGTGGGTGCCGGCTTTGCGCTGTGGCCGTTTGCCGCATCATGGAAGCCCAGCGCCAAGGCTCGCCTGATTGGAGCGCCGATTGAGGTCAATATCAGCGAGCTGCAGCCCGGCCAGATGCTGCGGGTTGTGTGGCGCGGCCAGACCATCGGCATTCTGCGCCGCAACGAGCGCATGCTCAACGACCTGCCGAGGCTGGACGACAAGCTCGCCGACCCGGATTCCAAGGTGGTTTCCCAGCAGCCCGAATACGCGCAGAATACGGCGCGGGCCATTCGGCCTGAATACCTGGTACTCAATCTGCACTGCACTCATCTGGGCTGCATACCCAACCTGCTGCCCGAAGCCGAGGCGCAGTCATTCGATGCCCAGTGGCGCGGCGGGGTCTTCTGCCCGTGTCACCGGTCGAAATTTGACCTGGCCGGCCGGGTGTATCGCGGCGTGCCGGCACAGCTGAACATGCTGGTGCCCCCCTATCACTTTATTGACGACAGCAATGTGATGATCGGTGTCGATCCCGAAGGAGCAGCTTGATCATGTCCAGATTCGTGAGCGGCATTAGAAAAAATGCACAGGCGGTGGGCGACTGGGTCGATGCGCGCTTGCCGGTCAGCAAGACCTGGCGCGAGCATCTGAGCGAGTACTACGCGCCCAAAAATTTCAACTTCTGGTATTTCTTCGGCTCGCTGGCCATTCTGGTGCTGGTCAACCAGCTGCTGACCGGTATCTGGCTTACCATGTTCTACACGCCCAATGCCGAAATGGCGTTCAGCTCGGTCGAGTTCATCATGCGTGATGTCGAGTGGGGCTGGCTGATTCGCTACATGCATTCCACCGGCGCCTCGTTTTTCTTCATTGTGGTTTATCTGCACATGTTCCGAGCGCTTTTATACGGCTCGTACCGCAAGCCGCGCGAGCTGATCTGGGTGCTGGGCGTGTTCATTTTGCTGGTGCTCATGGCCGAGGCCTTCATGGGCTATGTGCTGCCCTGGGGCCAGATGAGCTACTGGGGTGCGCAGGTCATCATTTCGCTGTTTGGTGCCGTGCCGTTTGTGGGTGATGTGCTGGTGGAGTGGATACGCGGCGACTACATGATTGCCAATGCCACGCTCAACCGCTTTTTTGCCCTGCACGTGGTGGCGCTGCCCATTGCCCTTTTGGGGCTGGTGGTGCTGCATATTGTGGCGCTGCATGAAGTGGGCTCCAACAATCCCGACGGCATCGAAATCAAGGACAAGCTGGACGCAAAGGGGCGCCCGCTGGACGGCATCCCGTTCCATCCCTATTACACGGTCAAGGATCTGTTTGGCGTCGGGTTTTTCCTGATGATCTTCGCCTTCATCATTTTCTTTGCGCCCGAATTCGGCGGGTTTTTCCTCGAAGCCGACAACTTTGTTCCGGCCGACCCGCTGGTCACCCCCGAGCATATTGTGCCGGTGTGGTACTTCACGCCGTTCTACGCCATGCTGCGGGCAGTGCCCGACAAGTTCTTCGGCGTGGTCACCATGGGGGCCGCCATCTTTGTGCTGTTTTTCCTGCCGTGGCTGGACCGCTCGCCGGTCAAGTCGCTGCGCTACAAGGGCTGGCCAAGCAAGATCATGCTGGCGTTGTTCGTGGTTGCTTTTGTTCGCCTGGGCATGCTCGCGCTGGGTGACGGTACGCCGATTCAGACCTTCGAATCGCGCGTCTGGACGGTTTATTACTTTGGGTTCTTTCTGGTGATGCCGTTCGTGACCAGGCTTGAAAAAACAAAACCGGAACCGGAGCGGGTGACATCGTGAAGAAATTTGCAGTGATTTTTACAGCGGCTGTCTGGCTGGTATCCGGCGCCGCAGTCGGCGACGCGGGCCAGCTGGACAGCGCCGGTGCCAACGTGTTTGACACGGCATCGGTGCAGCGCGGCGCATCGTATTACGTCAACTACTGCCTGGGGTGTCATTCCCTGCAGTACATGCGCTACAAGCGTCTGAGCGAGGATCTGGACCTGACCGAAGAGCAGGTTGAGTCGCTGCTGATGTGGGGCGATCAGGAGATTGCCGATGCGATGACGTCCAACATGGATGCGGACGAGTCGGAAGAATGGTTTGGCATTACGCCGCCCGACCTGTCCCTGACCGCGCGTTCGCGCGGCGTCAACTGGATTTATACCTACTTGCGCAGCTTTTATCTGACCGATGAAGGCTGGAACAACACTGTGCTTGAAAATGCCTCCATGCCCCACGTTTTGTGGGAATTGCAGGGCACGCAGCGCGCCATTACCGACTCCTGGACGGACGAGGAAGGCGCGGAACACGTCAGGGTCGCGGATCTTGAGCTGGATGAGCCGGGTCTGATGGAGCCGGTTGAATACGACAGCATGGTTCGTGACCTGGCGGCTTTCATGCATTACGCCTCCGAACCCAGCATTCTTAAGCGCAAGAGTCTGGGAATCTGGGTTTTGCTGGTTCTGGCGGTATTCACATTCCTGTCCTGGCTGCTGTACAAGGATTATTGGCAGGACGTGAAACAGTGATTGCGCAAGGTCGTATCAGACTCTTTACAACTTTGGCAATCAATGGAGTAACGCATTCATGATGGCTTTGTATTCGTCAGAAAACTGCCTGGACTGTCACCGCGTCCGTTTCGTGCTGGCTGAAAAGGGAATCAACGTGGAAATCATTCACGTTGAGCAGGACAGGGCAGCTTCTGCCGAT
>DATGTG010000006.1:0-3922 GCA_035301965.1 Wenzhouxiangella sp.
GCAGTTGCGGGGAAGTGCCGTGCCAGCAGGCGGCCGACCACAACCAGCGACAGTATGATCAGGTACGCGGACATGGCCGCCGATGATACGGCAAAAAGCCGGCTTCGGGGATGCCCGAAGCCGGCTCACGCGGTCGTTTTCAGAGCAGTTCGCGCAGCATGTATTGCAGTATGCCGCCGTGACTGTAATACACTGCTTCCACCGGGGTTTCGATGCGCACCCTGGCCTTGAACTCACGGCTGCCGCCCTCGGCTTCAGCCCGAACGGTAACGGTATCGGGCGCGCTGTCGCGGCCGGCCAGCCCGGTTATGGAGAAGGTCTCGGTGCCGTCAAGGCCCAGTGATTGGGCATTTTCGCCGTCCATGTATTCCAGCGGCAGAACGCCCATACCGATCAGGTTGGAACGATGGATGCGCTCGTAGGACTCGGCCAGGACGGCCTTGACGCCCAGCAACAGCGTGCCCTTGGCCGCCCAGTCGCGCGAGGAGCCCGAGCCGTATTCCTTGCCGGCCAGAATCACCAGCGGCGTGCCGGCATCAATGTAGTTCATGGCGGCATCGAAGATGCTGGCCACCGGCCCGCCGTTCTGAGTAAAGTCACGGGTGAAGCCGCCTTCGGTGTCGGGCGCCAGCTGGTTGCGCAGGCGCACGTTGGCAAACGTGCCGCGAATCATGACTTCGTGATTGCCGCGCCGCGCGCCGTACGAGTTGAAGTCCTTGGGCTCGACGCCCTTGTCCTGCAGGTACCGGCCGGCTGGAGAATCCGGCGCAATGGCGCCTGCCGGGCTGATGTGGTCGGTCGTGACCGAATCACCCAGCTTGGCCAGCACGCGCGCGCCCTCGATGTCCTGCAGCGCTTCAGGCTCGCGGGTCATGCCTTCAAAGAAGGCCGGCTTGCGCACATAGGTTGAATCGGCCTGCCATTCGAAAGTGTCGCCTTCGGGCAGCTCCATGCTGCGCCAGTTGTCGTCACCCTCATACAGATCGGAATAGCCTTCGGTAAACATGTCGGCGCGCAAATGCTCGGCAATGGCCTTTTCGATTTCGGCCGACGACGGCCAGATGTCGCTCAGATAGACCGGATTGCCTTCGGAGTCATTGCCCAGCGGCTCGCTGGTGAGGTTGACGTGCAGGCTGCCGGCCAGCGCGTAGGCCACCACCAGCGGAGGCGAGGCCAGAAAGTTCATTTTGGTGTGCGGGTGGATGCGGCCTTCAAAGTTGCGGTTGCCGGACAGCACCGAACACACAGTCAGGTCGTTGTCCTGGATGGCCGCGGTTATTTCGGGCGCCAGCGGGCCCGAGTTGCCAATGCAGGTGGTGCAGCCATAGCCGACCAGGTGAAAGCCCAGTTTTTCCATATAGGGCATCAGGCCGGCGCTTTTGATGTAGTCGGTCACCACTCTGGAACCCGGCGCCAGCGACGTCTTGACCCAGGGCTTGCTTCTCAGGCCCTTCTCCACCGCCTTCTTGGCCAGCAGCGCGGCACCGATCATGACGGAGGGGTTGGATGTGTTGGTGCATGAGGTAATGGCAGCAATGACCACGCTGCCGTGATCAAGCTCGAAGCCGTCTCCGTCGTCAAGCTTTACGTTGACCGGATTGGAGTCCCAGGCAATCTTTTCCTCGGACAAAACCCTGGGCGCGTCGCTGGGGTGATCATGGCGCACCCTGAAAGGGTCGCTGGCCGGGAAGGAGGCCGCCGAAGCGGCATCAAGCCCGGCCTGCAGGGCATTTGACTGCGACTCGCCCGACAGCAGGGCCGACACGGCATTGGGCGCAATGCGCAGCGGCACGCGGTCCTGCGGACGCTTGGGGCCCGCCAGCGACGGCTCCACTGTGCCAAGATCAAGCTCAATGACCTGGGAGTATTCAGGTTCGTGATCAGGATCGTGCCACAGCCCCTGCGCCTTGGCGTAGGCCTCAACCAGGCGGATGCGCTCTTCGTCACGGCCGGTCAGGCGCAGATAGGACAGGGTTTCGTCGTCTATGGGAAATATGGCGCAGGTCGAGCCGTACTCGGGGCTCATGTTGCCGATGGTGGCACGATTGGCCAGCGGCACATTGGCCAGGCCGGAGCCGAAGAATTCCACAAACTTGCCGACCACGCCTGTTTTTCTGAGCAGCTCGGCCACGGTCAGCACCAGGTCTGTGGCTGTGGTTCCAGCCGGCAGTTCGCCGGTGAGCTTGAACCCCACCACCTGGGGCATGAGCATGCTGATGGGCTGGCCCAGCATGGCGGCTTCGGCTTCAATGCCGCCCACGCCCCAGCCCAGCACGCCAAGACCATTGATCATGGGCGTATGCGAGTCGGTGCCCACCAGCGTGTCCGGGTAGGCCAGCACGCCCTCGTCCGTCTCTCGGGTGAATACGGTACGCGCCAGGTATTCCAGGTTCACCTGGTGACAAATGCCCGTATCGGGCGGCACCACCTTGAAGTCATCAAAGGCCTGGGCGCCCCAGCGCAGAAGCTGGTAGCGCTCGGCATTGCGCTGGAATTCAAAGTCGGCATTGATGAAAAACGCATCCGGGCGGCCAAAAGCATCGACGATCACTGAATGGTCAATAACCAGCTCGGTGGGAATCTGGGGATTGATGCGGCGCGCATCGCCGCCCAAATCTTCCATGGCGTTGCGCATGGCCACCAGATCGACAATGCACGGCACGCCGGTAAAGTCCTGCATGAGAACGCGCGCCGGCGTGAACTGGATTTCCTGGCTTGATTTGGAGTCGGGCTGCCAGTTGGCCAGCGCGCTGATCTGATCGGCAGTGACCCCCTTGCCATCCTCGTTGCGCAAAAGGTTTTCCAGAAGAACCTTCAGGCTGAACGGCAGGTGTTGGCTGTTCTCAATTCTGTCAAGCCGGTAAATAATATAGTCCTTGCCGTCAACGGTCAGACTGTCTTTGGCGTTGAAGGTGTTCTTTGACATGACGCGCTCCTTGATTATCCGGTTGAGTGAGCTGACGAAAGTCGGAAAGCCCGGCTCCATCTGAGCCTACAGGATAGCAGACGCCGGCTTGCATAAGCATTTCATGATGCTTGCGCAAAGCACCCGCCCCCTTGCGAATCACCGGTTTGGCGGGAACCCGCGCAGGCCGGCGCCAAAGGGGCGCCGGCCTGCAGAAGCAGCGCTATTTGACTTCGAGCACGCCTTTCATGCCGGCAGCAAAATGCCCCGGAAAGGTGCAGATAAAGTCATATTCTCCCGTCTCGTCAGGTGCATTGAATGTGACCGAATCACTTTCACCGCCTGCAACCAGGTCGGTGTGTGCAATGATCTGATCGTCCATGTCCGCAGGCAGATAGTCATTGTCGGCACCGGCTTCCTGGGCCGCCTGATCAAAGGCCTGGGCATCGGCTTCGGCCACCAGAACCACGAGATTGTGTGACATTGCGTCGGCCGGCAGCTCGGTGTTGTTGGTCAGCTTTATGGTGATCTCCTCACCCGGCTCGGCCGTAATGGTGTTTTCGCTGTAATCCAGCGAGTCCAGCCCCTCAATCTCGACTGTTTTTGCCTGGAGAGCAAATGCGGCCGTTGCAAAAACAGCGAGTACCAGCATTTTAGCGATGGTCTTCATGATGTAACCTCCGAATGGTGGTTGGGCTTGCAAGGCTTCTTGTGCCGCGAAGTGACAGACTTTTGAGCCTCAAAGGGGTTGACAGCAAACGCCGGCGCCAGTTTCTTTCACAAGCGCTTTTGTTCTGGCAACATGCATGACTTCCGGCGCATGTATTTCACCCTGCCGGCGCGTAAAGTGAGCGCCACAAAAGGAAATGTTGAGGCAGGAAGCGCATGCCGGACTTTTAACATTCGGACCGGCCGTGACGCGTTCATGGTCATTTGACCCTTGACCAACACAGGGAATTTCAGCCAATGCCTAGCCTTCAGCTTATTATCGTTGCCGTATATTTCGCCATCCTTTTT
>DATGTG010000007.1:0-6118 GCA_035301965.1 Wenzhouxiangella sp.
GGCTTCAATCTGTGCATCATCCATGCGCTGCGCCACCGCATGCATCAGCCCCTGCGGGTCTCCGTGGCGCTTGCCCTCGCGCCAGGCGTGCAGCTGCTCGGCAAGGTAGCCGGCATGCTGTCCGGCAATTTCGGGGAAGACGGCGCCGACGCCGTGATTGCCCGGCCCGTGGCAGCTGGCGCACGAGGGAATGTAATGGTCCCAGTCGCCGCGCACGGCCAGCTGTTTGCCCGCAGCCAGCGTGTCGTCATCGGCGTCAGGCACCTGAGCGGGGGCTTTAGCCGGCAGGCTGGCGTAGTAGGCCGACACATCGTCAATCTGCTCATCATCGAGCATGTCGGCAAACGGTTTCATTTCAGCGTCCTGGCGCTCGCCCGACTTGAAGGCACGCAGCTGAGCGGCCAGATAGTCGGCGTTCAGCCCGGCCAGCCGTGGCCAGCTGGAAGCACCCGGCACTTCCATGCCGTTGCCGTCGGCCTGGTGGCAGGCCATGCACACCGCCGCCGCCTGCTCGCCCCGCTCAACCGCATCGCTGTCGGCGCTGGCCACGCCCGCCAGCATCGCGCCCGCCAGCAGCACAGCTACTGCAGCTGCAGCCGCTATCAGATGGTTTGTTTGTTGCTGTGCAAATTGTCGCCGTACAAACATGAATTGACACCCCGCTCATATAAGACTCGTCTTAAATAATAGACCAGCCCGAAAATCAATGTTTGAGCCAGATCAATATTGCTGTCGGAAAACCATGACCCGAGGCGGCTCAGTCTTGCGCATCATCGTCGGGCCGCTTGTAGGTCTCGCCGGCCTTCATCACAAAGTTCACCTGTTTCATCAGGCTGATATCGTCCACGGGATTGCCCGGAACGGCGATGATGTCGGCATATTTCCCCGCCGTCAGGCTGCCCACATCCTCGTCCCGGCCCAGAAGCTCGGCCGCATGCGTCGTGGCCGCCTGTATGGCATACATGGGCGGCATGCCCGCCTCCACCATCAGCTCGAACTCATGCGCATTTTCGCCGTGCGGGTACACGCCGGCATCGGTGCCAAAAGCGATTTTTACTCCGGCCTTGTAGGCACGGCCGGCGGTCTCAAGAATCTTGGGGCCGATTTCAAGCGCCTTGCGGGCCACCTGCGGCGGATACACCTCCGGGTTTTCAGACGCCTGCTGCGCCACAAACTCGCCCGCAATAATGGTCGGCACAAACCAGGTGCCGTGCTTTTTCATCAGCTTCATCCCCTCGTCATCCATATGCGTGCCGTGTTCAATGGAATCCACCCCGCCCTCAACAGCACGCCGAATGGCCTCGGCGCCGTGGGCGTGGGCCGCCACCGAAAACCCGTAGTCCCGGGACGCCGCCACCAGCGCCTCGATCTCTTCCAGCGTCATCTGCGGATTATCACCGCTGCGGCTTTCATCCAGCACGCCGCCCGAGGGCATGATCTTGATGACGTCAACATTGTTCTTGTAGTGCTGGCGAATTACCTTCCAGGCCTCGTCCGGCCCGTTGAAAATGCCCGACTCCATGCCCGGATCACCCTGCAGATCGAGCCGCTGACCGGCCGTGGGATCGCCGTGACCACCCGTGGTGCCAATGGACTGGCCGGCGCTGAAAATGCGCGGCCCGGGCACAAAACCCTGGTCAATTGCATCGCGCAGCGCAATGGACAGCAGCCCGCCATCGCCCAGATTGCGCACCGTGGTAAAGCCGGCCTCCAGCGTGCGCCGGGCATACACCGTGCTGCGAATGGCGTAATCGGCCGGATTGAGCCTGAAACGATCGCCATAGCCAGTGGCCGAAAACTCCGAAGTCAGATGGGTGTGCGAATCGATCAGCCCCGGCAGACAGGTGTGCCCGTCCAGGCGCACCACCTCGGACACATCATCACCGGCTTCAACAAACCCCTTCTTCACCGACGCAATGCGCTCGCCCTCAACCAAAATCGTGTGCTCACCCAGCACCTTGCCGGCCTCTACATCCAACAGCTGCGGACAATAAATCACCGTATCCGCAGCCGCCAAAGCTGCTGGAGATGACAAAACCAGTGCCACAACAACAAACGAAGCCGAAGCAACAATCGAAGCCAAGCGCATGATCACTCCTTGATGAAATGAAACAAATGGACAATTTGAGATTATCACAGCCCCGCCAGCTCAAAAAGTGAAAACAATCACACCCAGTGGATAAAGCGAGCATGCCGGGCTACCATTTTCCACCGGGAGAGTGATCAGGCGTGCGGCTGAACGGCGTTTCTCTTGAAACCCACAGCGTGCTCTCAATACCGCAGCACCGGAATCACCAGCGGAGGCCGGAGGGCGTTTCCGCGTCGCAATTCAAAATAAAGGCAAACCGGGGACAGCAGCCATGAATCGAAGAACTGGAACAAAACTGCAGCGGGCAGCCATCGTGCTTTCCGCCTGCCTGCTTCAGCCCTTGCTGGCACATGCACAGCTGCCGACCGAAGAAGTCGAATTTCTGTATGATTTTTACCGCATGACCAACGGCGATGACTGGGACAACAACAGCGGCTGGATGGGCTCGCCGGGCACCGAGTGCAGCTGTCACGGTGTAACTTGTGACAGTTCAGGTGAGCACGTGGTTGAGCTGAGCCTGCCCACAAACAATCTACGGGAGAACTTCCCGGCAGCCTGAACAAGCTGAGCCAGCTAAGGGTATTTACAGTCCGCGACAACCATGATTTATCAAGACCAGGCTCTGGAATACAAGGTCCAATTCCCAACCTCGACGGTTTGAGCAGTCTGGCGGTTTTTAACGTCTCCCGGAACAAATTCACCGGCTCAATTCCCGAGCTTCAAGGGCTGGGGAATCTGCAAACTTTCAGCGTGAGAAGAAATGAATTGTCCGGAACTATTCCCGAGCTACAGGGACTGGACAGCCTGAAAGAATTCTCTGTCGCTAGCAATCAGCTTGAAGGAAACATCCCTGAACTGCAGGAACTGGAAAATCTGTTGACCTTTCACGCCTATATAAACAACTTGACAGGCGTCATTCCTGAGTTACAGGGACTGGAGAACCTGCAGAGCTTTCAAGTTTATGAAAATTAGCTGACAGGAACCATTCCACCCCTACAGGGGATGAACCAGCTAATGATGTTTATTGCTGGTGATAATCGTCTAACAGGAGAAATTCCGGAACTTCACAATCTGAAAAGACTGCAAGTTTTTGCTGCAAACAACAACCATATATCCGGCAGAATTCCCGAACTGCAGGGATTAGACCGTATGGAACTTTTTGATGTCGCCTTCAATCAGATCTCAGGAGAAATTCCAGAGTTTCAAGGTCTGAAAAAGCTGCAAATTTTTGCTGTAAATAACAACCAGCTATCCGGCAGAATTCCCGAGTTGCAAGGTCTAGACCTTTTGTGGGCTTTTGATGTCGGGTTCAACCAGCTTTCAGGCGAAATGCCGTCACTTGAGGGGCTTCATAATATGTTCGCGCTAGGCGTTTGGAACAATCAGTTGTCCGGAACCTTCCCCGACCTGGAAGGCCTGAGCAACTTGTTTTTGCTGTATATCAGCCACAACCGTTTTTACGGCGACATGCCGGAGCCGCCCAACCCAAACCGAATGACAAGCTCCCGAGTAACCCTTTGCCCCAACTATTTCAACAAGATGGACAATCCTGATTGGGATCAATTTTTCTGGGAAAGCCCGTGGCACCTCTACTGCGAAGAAGACGTCATTTTTGACGACCGCTTTGAAGACAACAACTGATCACTGTCTTTAAAAAAACCCAACCAGCCCAACCCAGCGGCGGAAACGGCTTAAACTTGGCCATTAGCTTGTTTATGCGGTTTTCTGCCGTCGGGTTTGTACATGTCGGGTCAGTCAAGCATCTGGAAGCCGGCGCTGGCGCTGGGGGGCATCGGGCTGGTGGTGGCGGTGGTGCTGGCCGGGCTGGACGGGCTGACGGCGGACCGGATTGAGGCGCAGCAGCAGCGCCAGGCGCTGGTGGCCATTTCGTCCATGCTGGCGCCGGACGCCTACGACAATGATTTGCTGGCCGACGGGCTTTCAGTGGCCATCGAGGGCCTGGACAAGCCGGCCACGGCGTTTCGCGCCCGCCTGGACGGCGAGCCGGTGGCGGTCATTCTTGATCTGGAAACCCGGCCGGCCTACAGCGGCACCATTCGACTGCTGGTGGCCGTTGATGCCGCCGGCAGCGTGCTGGGCGCGCGGGTTTTGCGCCACCAGGAAACGCCCGGGCTGGGCGACAAGATAGAGCGCGAGCGCAGTGACTGGATTGATCAGTTTGAAGGACGCTCCGCCAATGATCCGCCGCCCAACGGCTGGACCGCCGACCGCCAGGGCGGCGCGTTCGATACCCTGACCAGCGCCACGGTGACGTCGGCGGCCGTGACCGAAGCCATTGGAATGGCGGTGGCCGGGTTCAAGCGTCGTTCAACGGAAATTTTTGAGCGGCCGGCAAATTCCTCGCTGGAAGAGCAATGAAGCCATGAGCGATAAAAGCACCGGACAGATTTGGCGCGAGGGTCTGTGGAGCAGCAACCCCGGGCTGGTTCAGCTGCTGGGCCTGTGCCCGCTGCTGGCCGTGTCCAACACCGCCATCAACGGGCTGGGGCTGGGGCTGGCCACCATTGGGGTGCTGACCGCAAGCAACGGCCTGGTGTCGCTGCTGCGCGCCAGCTGGCGGCCCGAAATCCGCATTCCGGCCTTTGTGCTCATCATCGCCTCGACGGTGACGGTAATCGACCTGTCCATGCAGGCCTGGCTGCCTGACCTGAGCACAACATTGGGCATATTTGTGCCGCTGATCGTGACCAACTGCACCATACTGGCGCGCGCCGAAGCCTTTGCCTCGCGCCAGCCGGTGGCCGCCAGCCTGCACGACGGGCTGGCCCAGGGCAGCGGCTTTGCCGCCGTGCTGGTGGCGCTGGGGGCCATGCGCGAAATTGTCGGCCAGGGCACGCTGCTGGACGGCGCCGACATGCTGTTTGGCGCAGCGGCAGCGGGCTGGAAGATTCAGGTTCTGCCCGTTGACCAGGGGTTGCTGCTGGCCGTTCTGCCGCCCGGCGCTTTTATCGGGCTGGGGCTGCTGGTGGCGCTGCGCCAGTATATGATTGAGCCCGCCGGCCGGGCCGGTGTGCGATCGGAAACCGGAACCACTCCGCTGGATCCGACGCGCCCGGCAGACCGTCAGCCATCCACTTGATTGATTTTTACATTCATGAACCCGGAAGACAGAGAAGAGTTTTTTCGCCGCCTGGCCGAGCTCAACCCCAACCCCACCACCGAGCTGGAATACAGCACGGATTTCGAGCTTCTGGTTGCCGTCATCCTGTCGGCCCAGGCCACCGACGTGGGCGTCAACAAGGCCACGCGCCGTCTTTATCCCGTGGCGAATACTCCGGAAAAAATCCTGGCCCTGGGCGAAGACGGGCTGAAGGAGTACATCAAGACCATCGGGCTGTTCAACTCCAAGGCAAAAAACGTCATCAGCACCTGCCGCACCCTGATTGAAAAGCACAACGGACAGGTGCCCGACACCCGCGCCGAGCTTGAGGCGCTGGCCGGCGTGGGCCGCAAGACCGCCAATGTGGTGCTCAACACCGCGTTCGGGCAGCCGACCATGGCGGTCGATACGCATATCTTCAGGGTGTCCAACCGCACCGGACTGGCGCGCGGGAAAACCACGCTGGCGGTTGAAAAATCACTGCTGCGGCGCGTGCCCGAAAAATACCTGAAGGACGCCCACCACTGGCTGATTCTGCACGGCCGCTATACCTGCCGCGCCCGCAACCCGCTGTGCGGCCAGTGCCCGGTCTACGACCTGTGCCGCTGGGGTGAGCGCAAGAAGCATTTTGAAGCCACGCGTCCGGCTGACGCCGGTGGCTGAACTGGGGCTTCGATCGACTTCAATAATCGACTTCAGTAAATACCCTGCAGCTGCCAGCCTTCATTGGCCAGCAGCGCCAGCAGGCCGTCTTTGCCGGGCAGGTGCAGGGCGCCCACCGCGATGATGAGCCCGCCCTGCTCCAGCCACGGCCGGGCGCGTTCGAGCATGCGCCGGTTGCGCTCTTCAAGGCCCTGCTCGTTAAAGTAATTTGCAATGTGAGCCGGCAGCTTCTCAAGCTGCCGGTT
>DATGTG010000008.1:0-5099 GCA_035301965.1 Wenzhouxiangella sp.
TTTTTCGGTGCCCCGGCCCAGGGCGTTGACGACAGCAAGGTCAGAGAAGCGCCCTGGCCCATGGTGGCTGCCATGGTTGTCACCGCAGGCGGCTGCCTGGCGCTGTTCTTCTTTCCCGAGCCGCTGTATATGCTGGCTGCAATGGTCGCTGAAGGAGGCAAGGCATGAATGACCCCGCTCATCATTCCGGCGGCTGGGCCGACAACCCTGTTGTCAGGCGGCGCATTCGCATTGCGCTCTACGTTCTGTGCGCCCTGCTGCTGGTCGTTGAACTGTTCACCAGCCGCACCGGCCACAACCGCATTGAGTCCATCCCCCTGATGTATGCCCTGTACGGTTTTGGCTCGCTGGTGTTCGCCGTTGTGGTTGCCAGGGGCCTGCGCGCCCTCGTCCGGCGCGACGAGGATTACTATGATTCCTGAATTTCACCCGGTCTGGCCGTTTTTCATTGCCGCCCTGCTGATGCCCGTCACGCGCGGCGCGCTGCGCAAGGCCATCCTTCTGGCCGCGCCGGTCATCGGCGGCCTGCAGTTTTTTGGAATGGAACTGGACGTCAGCCGCCACATGACCCTGATGGGCCTTGAGCTGACGCCCTACCGCGCCGATTCGCTCAGTTTCATCTTCGGCATTGCCTTTCACATCGGCGCCTTTCTGTCCATTCTGTTTGCGCTCAAGGTGCGCGATACCCTGCAGCAAATCTGCGGGCTGCTGTACGTGGGCGCGGCGCTGGGCGTGGTGTTTGCCGGCGATTTCCTGACCCTGTTCATCCAGTGGGAGCTGCTGGGCCTGACCTCGGCGGGCCTGATCTTTGCCTCGCGCACGCCCGAAGCGGTGGCCAACGGCCTGCGCTACCTGATCTACCAGGTGCTGTCGGGAGTCATGCTCACCGCCGGCGCGCTCATGCTGTGGCTCAACACCGGTGAGCTGTCGTTCGAGGCCATGGAGTTGGGCAGTGCCGCCACCTGGTTTGTGTTTCTGGCCTTTGGCATCAAGGCCGGCTTCCCGCTGCTGCACAACTGGATTCCCGACAGCTACCCGGCCGGCACGCCCACCGGATCGGTTTTCCTGTGCATCTTTACCACCAAGGCGGCCATCTACGCGCTTGCGCGTGGTTTCCCCGGCACCGAACTGCTGATATACATCGGCGCCACCATGGCGTTCTTCCCCATTTTCTACGCCATCATCGAAAACAACCTCAGGCGCGTGCTGTCGTATTCCATCATCAACCAGCTGGGCTTCATGCTGGTGGGCGTGGGCATTGGCACCGAGCTGGCGCTCAACGGCACAGCCGCCCACGCGTTTGCCCACATCATCTACAAATCGCTGCTGTTCATGTCCATGGGCGCCGTGCTGCAGCAGGCCGGCACCGTCAGCGCCGTCAAGCTGGGCGGTCTGTACCGCCGCATGCCGTGGACAGCCACCTTCTGCATCGTCGGCGCTGCGTCCATTTCAGCCTTTCCGCTGCTGTCCGGCTTTGTCTCCAAGGCCATGATCATGACCGCGCTGGTGCAAACCGACCACGTGTTCATCTGGCTGGTCATGCTGTTTGCCTCGGCCGGCGTGCTTGAGCATGCCGGCATCAAGATTCCGTACTTCGGCTTCTTTGCCGACAGCGGACAGGCCCGCCCTGAAAGCGTCCAGAACGCCGGCGAGGCACCGCTCAACATGCTTGTGGCCATGGGCCTGGGCGCCTTCCTGTGCATTGCCATCGGCGTGTGGCCGCAAGGACTGTATGCCCTGCTGCCCTACGGCGGGGACTACTGGCCGTATGAAATGGGCCACGTGGTGACGCAGATGCAGCTGCTGTTCTTCGCCACACTGGCCATCGTGTGGATGCACCGCTCGGGCCGCTATCCGGCCGAAATCCCCTCGACCAACCTGGACGCGGACTGGCTGACGCGCCGGCTGGTGCCCGGCTTTGCGCGCCGCGCGCACGCCCGGATGGCCGCGGTTTACGAGCGGCTCGGAAACGGCATCTGGCAGGCCGGTTCCACCCTGATCATGCGCAGCGTAGATCGCGGACTGGGACGCGCCTGGTCGGTCAGCGGCATGGTGCTGTGGGCCCTGGCCGTCTTCACAGCCGTGCTCATCGTTGGCCTGCGCTACTGATTGATCGCTGTTGACGGCCCGCTACCGGTCATCGCGATGACGGTCGACCACGCGGTACTCAACGTCAATAACGCCATCATCCTGGCGGCGGGTGACGCCCAGCAGACGTCTGATGGTGAGCACCACAAAGCCGATAACCGCCAAACCTGTGGCCACAGCCAGAAAAACCAGACCCAGAATGAAACTGAGGGCCAGGACACCGATGGCCGCCAGCGCCAGCCCAAACCGGGCCAGCGGGCTTTGCGGCGGCTGGTAGAATTGTCGCCATGGATTGTGCATGCAGAATAAGACCTCATGAGTGAACCAGTGTTCCTGTGTTCTGCCGAAGACCTGGCTGAAGGGCAGTATCGCGAGCTTCAAGTCAATCATGACAGCGAGCCTGTATGGCTCATTGCCACGCGCCACAACGGCCAGCCGCGCGTGTGGTTCAACGTCTGCCCGCACCAGGGCCGGCAGCTCAACTTTGCGCCCAACCGCTTCCTGACCGACAAGGAAAACCGGCTGGTTTGCGTTCATCACGGCGCAGTGTTCGAGCCCGCTGAAGGCGTGTGCATATCCGGACCGTGCCGCAACGCGGAGCTGCGCAGCGTTGAAATTCACGAAGCGGACGGCCGCGTCATGGCCGTCTTCAACCTGTAGCAACACACATTACTCCGAGGGGCAATTGCCGCGCAGCCCGCATTCCGGTACAGTGAAGACAAGCCACAACCGGAGCCTGCAACCATGCGAAAGTTCTTTCTTGTCACTTTCCTGGCTTTATTTCTCAGTGGCTGCCAAAACGACGAACCGGCATCCACTGCTGTCGAATCATCTGCGCCCGTCGCCGAAAGCGCGCAGCCTGCCGATGCCAGCGACAGCCCCGAGCTTGCCGCGAGCGTTGAAGACTGCAGCCTGAGCGTTGGCTGGGACCCCTGGGAGCCGTATCATTTCAAGCCCTCGGGAAGCAAGGTCAGGGGGCTTGATGTTGACCTTCTTGAAAGCATTGCCGAGCACTCGGACTGCAAGCTTGAATGGGAGCAGGGCAGCTGGGTGTCCATGCTGAGGCTGGTTGAATCGGGTGAGCTCGATCTTCTTCTTGGCGCCACGGAAACCCCCGACCGCAAGGCTTTCGCCTATTTTTCCGACCCTTACAGACAGGAGTCCTTCCGAATCCATGTAAGCGCGGAGGAAGTGGACAGCTGGTCGGACAAAACCTTTGAAGAACTGCTGAGCGACGGGTTCAGGCTGGGCCTGACCAGCGGCTATGTGTACGGAGACAAGATCGACACGGTGCTGGACAACGCCGAATACCAGGAGCAGATAGTCGATGTGCCGGTCGGCGAGCTCAACTTTGTCAATCTGATGGATTTCCGCATCGACGGATTTCTTGAAGACCCGTTTGTAGCCGCCAGCATCAACCAGCGCCGCGAATGGGGTGTGCCTCTTGAAACCCTGCCGCTGGATCTGCACAGCGGCAATGTGCGCGTCATGTTCAGCAAGGCCAGCGTTGAACCAGAAACGGTTGAGCGCTTCAACAGAGCGCTGGCAAGCCTGCGCGACAGCGGAGAATACGAGCGCATCACCGGGCGCTATATCAACTGAAACACAAGCTGCCCGGCCGGGCATTCAAAACAGCAGGTTGAGCCCGATGATGGTCACGGTGATGAAAATAATGCTCATGGGCACGCCCATGCGCACAAAATCCCTGACCTTGTACCCGGCCGGCCCCATGATGAGCGCGTTGGCCGGATGCGTGGGCAAAATAAAGGTGTTTGAAGTCACCAGCCCGATAAGCAGGGCATAAACCGCCGGACTGGCGCCGGTTGCAATCGCGATGTTGATGGCTATGGGCACCAGCAGCACGGTTGCGCCCACATTGGACATCATCAGGGCAAAGAACGTGGCCAGGAGCGCCAGCGCCAGCTGCATGAAAATGTCCGGCACGCCGCCAAACATGATCAGCATTTTCTGGGCCAGCCAGGCGGCCGTGCCGGTAACCTCCATGGCCATGCCCAGCGGAATCAGCCCGGCCATGAGAAAAACGGTTTTCCAGCTGACCGCCCGATAGGCCTCATCCATGCGGACCACCCCGGACAGAACCATGCCTATGGCACCCACCATCAGGGCCACCGACAGCTGAAAATCTGAAAACAGCACCAAAAACAGACTGAGGGCAAAAAACACCACCGCGTGCACAACCTTTTGCGGACGCAGCTCTTCTTTTGGAATATCGGTGGCAACAATGAAATCCCTTTGCCGGGCCAGTCGCGCCAGATTGCGCCAGGTTGAATGGCTGACCAGACAGTCACCGGCCTGCAGCACCTCATCGCGCAGTCCGTGGCGAATCACTTCATCACGACGGCTGATGGCCAGCACCGAAAGACCGTAGCTGGAACGCAGCCGCGCATCGGCAATGGTTTTTCCTATCATGCGCGAGCCCGGTGGAATAACGACCTCGGAGACGCCTGCACGGCTGGGGTTGAACAGGTCGCCAAACGTGCGCAGCCGCGGCTGCAGGCGCAGGCTGTTGGCCAGCGCGAACTCTCCCACCTGCTGACGCGTGCCCATCACTCCCAGTACAGTGCCCACCCACACCATTTCATCCAGCGGCGGTGCCAGCTGCGGCTGATCGGTGCTTTGTATGGCCAGTATCAGGGGTGCGCCGTCCAGGCTTTCGGCATCGGCGATGCGCATGCCCACCAGCGGTGAATCCACCGTCACCAGCATTTCATACAGATCGCCCTCAAGACCATAGATCTCCTTGAAGTAGCTGGCCGTTCGGCCGGGGGACGCGGCCTTTTTCTTTTTCGGACGCGGCAGAAGGCGATGGGCAAACAAGTGGAAGAAAATCAGCGTGCTGACCATCAGCCCAAGCCCGATCAGGGTGACATCAAACAGCCCGTAGGGCCTGAGCGCCTCGGCACCGGGCGGCAGCGAGCGGTTTGAGGTTTCCACCAGATCATTGAGCAGGATCAGCGACGAAGAGCCCACCATGGTCAGCGAGCCACCCA
>DATGTG010000009.1:0-9112 GCA_035301965.1 Wenzhouxiangella sp.
TCCGAGCCGCGGTCGTTGGTCATCAGGCGGGTGTTTTCCTGCAGCAGCTGCAGGTTGCTCCGGGCCTGCTCGCAACGTTCGGCCACCACTTCGGGATCGGGGCCTTCCTGCGCTTCAGGCTGTTCGGTCTGCGCGTCCGGCTCATCCTCATCGCTGTCCGGGTCTGTGTCGGAATCATCGCTGCCCGAAGTGGCCGGCACGGAGGTGCTCACGCGCTGGTAATCAACGTCGGCAGGCGGATCTTCGCTGTAGTGAACCACGCCATCATCGTCGATCCACTTGTATATTGTTGGCGCAGCAAAAAGGCTGAAACAGGCCAGCAGTGCGGCCACAGACAGCGCGCCGGCCAGGCTGAAGCGAAGTTTGTTCATTTGGTTTCGATCCTGGTTCAGTTCCTGTCGACCGACTTTGCCGCACTTGACCCGCCAACGCAACCGCAGCGAGGGTGATATTCTGTCGTCTTGCGCACTGCCCGTTTCCATTGGCCCATGACCCAGCACAAGCATTCCGAACATTCACGCCCGCGCGGCGCCTATCTGCTGCCCAATGCGCTGACCACCGGCGCGCTGATGGCGGGCTTCTACGCCATTGTGTCGGCCATTGGCAACGAGCCGGTGGCGGCCTGTATCGCGATTATTGTTGCCGGCCTGTTCGACGGACTCGACGGGCGCGTGGCGCGCCTGACCGGCACGCAAACGGCGTTTGGCGTGCAGTACGACTCGCTGTCCGACATGGTGTCATTTGGCATCGCGCCGGCCCTGCTGGTGTTTACCTGGACTTTGGGCCTGCTGGGGCAGCCGGGCACGGCAGGCTACAAGGCCGGCTGGCTGGGCGCGTTCTTTTTTGCCGCCTGCGCCGCCTTGCGGCTGGCGCGCTTCAACACCCAGGCCGGGGTGGCCGACAAGCGTTATTTTCAGGGCCTGGCCAGCCCGGCGGCGGCCGGCATGCTGGTGGCCATCGTGTGGTTTTGCAGCGATCGCGACATCAGCGCCGGGCTGGTTGCCTGGCCCCTGCTTGTGGTGACCGTGCTGCTGGGCACCCTGATGGTGTCGCGCGTGCGCTACTGGAGCTTCAAGGCCGGCATGCGCAGCGGGCGGGTGCCGTTTGCGTGGATTTTTCTGCTGCTTGTTTTGCTTGTGCTGCTGGCCATAGACCTGCCGGCCGTGCTGCTGACCGTGGGCGCCCTGTATGTGCTGTCCGGCCCGGTTCTGACCGTATACGGCCGCAGTCGCCATCGCAGCCGCCGCCGCGGCCCGGCGGGAGGCCAGTGACCGTGCGCCCCGAATCCCTGCAGCGCCTGGCCGACATGGGCATTGATGTCTGGCGCCGGCGCGATGTTGTCATCGCGCCCGAACATGAAGCGCATGAAACGATCGCTGCTTCACCCGCGCCTGCCGCTGTGCGCACGCCGCGCGTGCGCGTGGCCTCGGGCGGTGGCGACTGGCTGCTGGTGCAGGAGCAGCCCTGGGCCGGTCATCATGACAGCCTGCTGGCGGATATCCAGGCCACCATTGGCCCCGAGCGCTGCGCTTTCGGGCAGTGGGCCGATTCCGACATGGCCGGCGTGGCGGTTGACGAGCTTGACCGGCGCGGCGTGCGTTATCTGCTGGTTTTTGGTGCTGCGCCCGCAGGCGCCGCAGGGCAGGGTGTCTTGCTGGCGCCTCCGCTCGACGAGCTGGCCAACAGCGCACAGGCGCGCAAAAAGCTGTGGCGCGTTCTTGCGCCCGCGCTGGATAGCTGATGGTCGCCGTTCTCAAGCCCCGGCTGGCAGTCCGCCCGATGAAGCGGCGCGACCTGGGCGCCGTCATTGCCATTGAAGAAGCATCGTATCCGCAGCCGTGGACGCGCGGCATTTTTCGCGACTGCCTGCTGGTGGGCTATCGCTGCAGGGTGCTGGTGGCTGAAAGAAATGTGGCGGGCTACGCCATTGTCTCGGGCGCGCTTGATGAGGCGCATCTGCTCAATATTTGCATTCACCCGGACCATCGCCGCACGGGCTGCGCCCGTCAGCTGCTTGATCATGTGGTGATGGAAGCGCGCCAGGCCGAGGCCCGGCGCCTGTTTCTTGAAGTGCGGCCCAGCAACCACGGGGCCATCAGGCTGTACCGGGCGTTCGGCTTCCGGGCCATAGGCCGCCGGCCGGGCTACTACCCCGACGGCCCCAACGGCGGCCGCGAAGACGCCACCGTCATGGTTTTGCACCTGGCCGGCTAGAGCTTTTCAAGCGTGGCAATCTGGGCGGACAGTTCCCTGACGCTCGCCTGATGATCAGCCAGCCGCTGGCGCTCCTTGTCAACCACTGCGGCGGGGGCGTTGGCCACAAAACGCTCGTTGGCCAGCTTGCCTTCTGTCTGCTTCAGGCCTTTTTCCTCGCGCGCCAGCTGTTTTTTCAGACGCTCGATTTCAGCGCTGATATCAACCAGCCCGGCCAGCGGAATGAGCAGCCGCATGTCGCCCGCCAGGGCCACCGCACAGTCGGCGCTGTCGCGGCTGCCGTCAACCCGGTCGATGGACTCAATGCGCGCCAGGCGCTGAATAAAGGGGCCAAAACGCGCCAGGCGTTCGTGGTCATCGCTGCTGCCGCGCTGAATCAGCAGCGGCATGGGCTTGCCCGGCGCCAGCCCCAGCTCGGTGCGCGCCGAGCGCACGGCGCTGATCACGCGCTTGAGCCATTCGGTATCGGCTTCGGCGGCCTCGTCGATGGTGTCGATCTCCGGCCAGCGGGTTTTCATGATGGTGTCGGTGTCCACCCCGGCGGGGCGGCGCACGCGCTGCCAGATCTCCTCGGTTACAAACGGTACAAACGGATGCAGCATTCTAAGCGTGGCTTCCAGCACCGTGGCCAGGGTGTAGCGCGTGGCGCGCGCCGTGGCCGTATCGGCATCGTCGGCCAGCGCCGGCTTGGCCAGCTCCAGATACCAGTCGCAGAATTCATGCCACACAAACTCGTGCATGGCCTTGGCCGCCAGGTCAAAGCGATAGCCGTCCAGCGCCTCGTCAACCTGTTTGATCGTGCGGCCCAGGCGCGAGCGTATCCAGCGCGACAGAACATCGTATTCATGTTCCTGCGGCGGCGGCAGGGGCTCGTCGCCGGTGTTCATCAGGGTAAAGCGCGCCGCGTTCCATAATTTGTTGAGAAAGTTTCTGTAGCCTTCGCAGCGGCCCAGATCGAACTTGATGTCGCGGCCGTAGCCGGCCAGCGCGGCAAAGGTAAAGCGCAGCGCATCAGCGCCAAAGGCGGGAATGCCGTCGGGAAATTCGGCCCGGGTGGCCTTTTCTATGGCCCTGGCCTTGCGTGGCTGCATCATTGCCCCGGTGCGCTTGGCCACCAGCGACTCCAGGTCAATGCCGTCAATCAGATCGAGGGGGTCGAGCACGTTGCCGCGCGACTTGGACATCTTGTGGCCGTCGCGGTCGCGAATCAGGCCGGTGATGTAGACCTGCTCAAACGGCATTTTGCCGGTGAAGTGGCCGGTCATCATGATCATGCGCGCCACCCAGAAAAAGATGATGTCGAAACCGGTGATCAGCACCGAGGTGGGCAGATAGCGGTCAAACCCTTCCGAGCGCATGCGCGCCTCATCGGGCCAGCCGAGCGTGGAATGGGCCCACAGCGCCGACGAAAACCAGGTTTCCAGCACGTCCTCGTCGCGCGTCAGGGGTGCGTTGTCGGCCAGCCCGCCGCGCTGGCGGGCCTCGGCCTCGCTGCGGCCGACATGAATGTTGCCGTCCTCATCATACCAGGCCGGAATTCGGTGTCCCCACGACAGCTGGCGCGAAATGCACCAGTCCTGCAGGTTTTCCATCCAGTGGCGGTAGGTGTTGATCCAGTTGCCGGGCACAAACTCGACCTGGCCCGATTCAACGGCCTCCAGACCCAGCCTGCCCAGGTCATCCATCTTTACAAACCACTGGTCGGTCAGCCATGGCTCGATGATCTGGCCGGAGCGGTCGCCGCGCGGCACCATCAGCGTGTGGTCCTTTTCATCGACCAGCAGACCCTGTTCGCGCAGGTCGTCAAGAATGCGGCGGCGCGCCTCGAAGCGGTCCAGGCCGCGATAGGCCTCGGGCGCGCGGTCGTTGATGGTGGCTGTGGCGGTAAAGATGTTGATGGGCTCAAAGCCGTGGCGGCCGCCGACGTCCCAGTCGTTGAAGTCGTGGCCGGGCGTGATCTTGACGCAGCCGGTGCCGAATTCCATGTCGACATAATCATCGGCCACCACCGGTATATGGCGCCCCGTCAACGGCAGTTCGACCGTTTTGCCGACCAGGTCGCGATAGCGGTCGTCGTCGGGATGCACGGCAATGCACACGTCGCCCAGCATGGTTTCGGGGCGGGTGGTGGCCACAATGACATCACCCTTCCCGTCGGTGCGCGGGTAGCGTATGGACCACAGCTTGCCCTGCTCCTCGCTGTTGACCACCTCCAGATCGGAAATGGCGGTTTGCAGCACGGGGTCCCAGTTGACCAGGCGCGGCCCGCGATAAATGCGGCCCTCATCATAAAGACGGACAAAGGTTTCAATGACCGCCTCGGACAGATCGGGGTTCATGGTGAAGCGTTCGCGCGACCAGTCGGCCGATGCGCCCAGCCGCCGCATCTGCCGGGTAATGGTCGAGCCGGACTCCTCCTTCCAGGCCCAGATGCGCTCAATGAACTCGCTGCGGCTGAAATCGTCGCGCTTTTTGCCCTCGGCCTCGATCTGGCGCGTTACCACCATTTCGGTGGCAATGCCGGCGTGGTCAACGCCCACCTGCCACAGCGTGTCGCGCCCCTTCAGACGCTGGTAGCGAATCAGCGCATCCATCAGCGTGTGCTGAAAGGCGTGCCCCATGTGCAGCGTGCCGGTCACGTTGGGTGGCGGCAGCAGAATGGTGTAGGGCTGGCCCTGGCCTGAAGGCCTGAAGCAGCCCTGTTCTTCCCAGACGGGATACCAGCGCTGCTCGATCTGTTCGGGATTGTAGGTTTTTTCCATTTTTGTTTACTGAAAGCTCAAAATTTGAATGCCGGCGCAGGGGCCGCGCCGCCTGTGCTGCCGTCGGCAGAAATTATTTCAGCACGTGATGGTGCAGCTCGGCGCCGCGTTTTTTCCACGCCGTCCAGCGCTCGCGCAATTTCTGCTTGAGGGATTCATCGGGTGGAACAATTTCCAGAACGCGCTGGTAGTCGCCGTCCGGAAGGGCGGAGGCGGGGTCCAGGTTGATGAGAATGCCGGCCTGTTCCGGTGCCGCTTCAAACAGGCGAATGGGCGCGTTGCTGTCCGCGCTCCCGTGCGGCAAAAAACGGCCAGCCGGTTCGGCCCACAGCTTTTCATCCAGCGCTGCCAACGCCCCGGCCGGGCCAACAACGGCGATGTCGCGCGTTGCCGGCCAGGCCTTGGATACCAGCACGGCAGCCACGTAAAGCGGGTCGTCAAAGCGCCCGCTCATTTCGTAAAAATCAACTCTCATGGCTGCTGTTGCGCGGTTCCGGGGTCATGGTTTCTGCTGCACGCCTTTGCATCAGGCGCGTGCCGGCGTGATTCAGGCCAGTTTATCCCAGCCGCCCGCGTGTTCAACCAGCCAGTTGACCAGCAGGCCCACCGGGCGACCGGTGCTTGAGCCGGGCTTGCCCCACTGCCACACCGAGCCGGCAATGTCGATATGGGCCCAGCGGCAGCCATCGGCAAAATGCGACAGGAAGCGTCCCGCTGTGATGGTGCCGGCCGGCACACCGCCAATGTTTCTCATGTCGGCAAACGGCGAGTCGAGCTGCTCCTGGTAGTCGTCCCACAGGGGCAGGCGCCAGCCGCGGTCGGCCGAGTATTGGCCGGCAGCCAGCAGTTCTTCCGCCAGCTCGTCGTCGTTGGTCATGATGCCGCTGGCATGATGGCCCAGCGCCACCACGCAGGCGCCGGTCAGCGTGGCCAGGTCAACCATGACCGCAGGCTTTTTCTGCGCAGTCCAGTACAGCGCGTCGCACAGCACCATGCGGCCCTCGGCGTCGGTGTTGAGCACTTCAATGGTTTTGCCGCTCATGGTGGTAATGACATCGCCGGGGCGGTAGGCGTTGCCGTCGGGCATGTTTTCCACCGCGCCGACCACGCCTTCCACGTTGATGGGCAGCTTGAGGCGGGCCACGGCTTCCATGGCGCCCAGGGTGGCGGCTGCACCGCCCATGTCGAACTTCATCTGGTCCATGTCCTTGCCCGGCTTGATGGAAATGCCGCCGGTGTCAAAGGTGACCCCCTTGCCGACCAGGGCCAGCGCGGGCTGGTCGCTGTCGCCGCCGTTCCAGCGCAGGCGGATCAGGCGGGGCGGGTTGGTGCTGCCGCGCGCCACGGCCAGCAGGGCGTTCATGCCCAGTGCTTCCATTTCGTCCTGCTCAAGAATTTCCACATCCAGCCCTTCATGCCGGGCGGCCATGTCGGACGCCTGCTCGGCCAGCCAGGCCGGGTTGCAGATATTGGGCGGCATGTCGGCCAGGCGGCGGGCCTGCTGGACGCCGGCGGCTATGGCGCTGGCCAGGTTCAGCTGCGCGGCGGCACCGTCGGCGGCCGGAAAACTCACGGTTTCGGTGGCCGGCGGGGCGTTTTCGGCCGGTTTTTTGGTGGCGCTGTAAATATAATCCGCGTAGTGCAGTCCGATGGCGGCCTGGCGCAGCTTCCAGTTTTGATCACGATCGCTGACCGCCGCTTCGGCCAGCAGGCAGTGGGCGTTGAGCGCCCGCGACTTGCGCAGCGCTTCGCCGGCAGCCTTGGCGGCCCTGTCGAAGGCGATGCCGTCGAGCTTGTCCGATTTGCCCAGGCCAACCACCAGAAGACGCCCGGCCTTGATGCCCGGCACGGCGTGCAGAACAATGGTTTTGCCAACCGCATCCGGCAGGTCGCCGCTTTCGCGCAGGCGCGCGATCAGACCGCCGCTGGCCTGGTCAATGTCCTTCATGACGCCTGTCAGGCTGTCGGAGTGGTGTCCAACAATGAGACAATCGGTTTCTGCGGCCGTGGCGGCCAGATCGGTGGTTGTAAACTGCATGGGTATTTATCCTGCTGAAAATTTGACGGGTTGTGTTGAAAATGCAAGCTGACTATTGTAGCGGCCGGCGGCGGTGGCCTGAATGCTGATTCTGCAGCGTTACGTTTTCAGGCAGGGAATGCTGGCCAGTGTGATGAGTCTGCTGGTGTTTCTGGCCGTGGTCATGGCGCTGTTTCTGGCCGAGCTGCTCGGCGATGCCGCCCAGGGCGAGCTGCCCGGCGGCAGCGTCGTTCTCATGCTGCTGCTGCGTCTGCCCGAAGCCGTCATGCTGGTCGGGCCGCTGGCTCTGCTCACCGGCCTGCTGATGACGCTGGGGCGTTTCCAGGAAGACAGCGAACTGGTGATCATGCGCAGCGCCGGGTTTTCCTACGGCCGCCTGCTGCAGCCGGTGGCCCTGCTGTCCATGCTGTGGACAGTCGGCCTGCTGCTCATATCGGGCTGGCTGTCGCCGCAGGCCATCGACCGCTCGGCCGAGCTGCTGACCGATGTGGCGCGCCGCGCCATGGTGTCCAGCCTGCATCCGGGCCAGTTCAATCGCGTCAACCATGGCATGACCACCATCTATGTCGGCAGCCTGGACCGGCGCACGGAAAAGCTGGGCAATCTGTTTATCCAGCATCTGGAAGACAGCCAGTCGCAGGTGCTGACCGCGCGCAGCGGCCAGGTGTGGCTGGCCGACGAAAGCGACGGCAGCTATCTGTTGCTTGAGGACGGCTTCCAGATTGAACACGCCGCCCGGCCGTCGGGCGCCCCCCTGCGCGAAATGCGTTTTGGCCGCAACGAACTGCGCCTGCCGGCGCCCGAAGATATCAGGGTGGCCGAAGAATCGCGCCAGCGCCTGACCGAGCTGTGGCCGGCGGACAATCCGGCGCAGCGGCGCGAGCAGCACTGGCGCCTGGCGCCGCCGCTGGCCAGCCTGCTGCTCGGGCTCATCGCCCTGCCGCTGTCCAGCCGCCGCCCCCGCCAGGGACGCCACGGCAGCGTCATTGCCGCGCTGGTTCTCTATCTGGTCTATAGCAACATCGTGCATGGCGGGCTGATTGTCATGGAACAGAAAAACGCGCTTTCCGGGCCCGGACTGTGGCCGGTGCACGCGGCGCTGGCCGTGCTGGCGCTGCTTTTGCTGCTGCGGCACAGGCGGGCCTGGTGATGCCCGGCATCCTGTCGCGCTACCTGGGCCGCACCATTCTGGTGTGGGTCGTGGTGGTGGGCGTGCTGCTGGTGGGCCTGTACTCAATCATCAACGGTGCGCGCGAGGCGCGCGATCTGACGGGCGACTACGGCGCCCTGCAAATGCTGGTGTACATGGCGCAGACCACGCCGGGCCGGCTGTACGACATTTTCCCCTTTGCGGCACTGCTGGGCACCATGCTTGGGCTGGGCGGACTGGCCGGCAGCAACGAGCTGGTGGCCATGCGTGCCATAGGCTATGACCGCAGCCGCATTCTTGGCGGCGTGCTGCTGACTACAGGCGCCTGCCTGGCGGTTTTGGTTGTTTTTGCCGAGTTCGTCATTCCCGAGCTGGACGCCCGCGCCAATGCCCAGCGCGACCAGTTGCGCAGCGGTCACGTGCGGCTGGGCAAGTTCGGTTCGCTGTGGCTGCGCGACGGCTCAATGATGGTGCGGGTGGGTCATTCCGCCTGGTCGAGCAAGGATCAGCCCGAGTTCGCCGACGTGCTGATTTACCGCATTGCCGACGACATGCAGCCCGAGGAAATCATGCACGCCGACCGCGCCAGCCATACCGGCAGCGAGTGGCTGCTCGAAAACGTGGTCAGGCGCAGCACCTTTGGCGACTTTTCAGCGACCCGCAAGGATCATGTGGCGGTGGATTCCACGCTGGGCTATGACCTGCTGTCGTCGGTGGTCAGCAAGCCGCGGCTGATGGCCATTGGCGATCTCAAACGCATGATTCATCTGCTTGAAGCCAACAAGCTCGATGCCGACCGCTATCGTCAGGCGCTGTGGAACCGGGTGTTTTTTCCCCTCAATGTGTTGGCCATGATCCTGGTCAGCATGCCGTTTGCCTTCAGGGGCGGGCGCCAGGGCAGCCGCGGACTGAGCATCTTCATGGGGCTGTCGCTGGGGCTGATGTTTT
>DATGTG010000010.1:0-15102 GCA_035301965.1 Wenzhouxiangella sp.
ATTCTGTCCGGCGCGGGCGTCGTCAAGACCGCGCACGTAGGTGCGGTCGCCGGGCGCCGCCAGGATGCGGTCTTCCTGGTTGGCAATGACGTAGGGCAGGTTCTCGAATTCCTCGGCAGAAATGATTCTGGGCGCTTCAAGGAATGCCTCTATGGCGTCCAGCGGAATGGTCGAGATCGGACCGTCGACAGATTCCCTGCGAACCTCGGGCGACAGCCGGCGCACGGAGTCATCGACGGTCAGCCGCGGCTCGCCGCCGACCAGTACCAGCGAAATGACGTCGCCGGGGTAGATTTCGTGCGGATTTTCAATCTGCGGGTTGGCGTCCCAGATGGACGGCCACTGCCACGGGCGAACCAGAAACATGCCGGCAATGTCCCACAGGGTGTCACCTTCCTGAACAATGTATTCACGCGGGTGGTCCTCGCGCAGTTCAACGTCCTGGGCATGCGCAATGAACGAAGCCAGTATGATGGCGGTCAGAATTATCAGGCGTTTCACGGAGCGTCTCCCTCCAGTCAATGCTCACAAGCTTGATTTTACGCAGACTATCATAAACATTATCATTGCATAACGCACCTTTAAGCAACATTCCTGAATTCTATGTCAATTCTCAACATTCTTGAATATCCCGACCCGCGGCTGCGGCACGTGGCCCGGCCGGCGCAGTCGGTTGGCGAGCGCGAGCGCAGGCTGGCCGAGGACATGCTGGAAACCATGTACCAGGCGCCCGGAATCGGCCTGGCCGCCACCCAGGTGGGCGAGGACATCCGCCTGTTTGTCATGGACCTGAGCGAAGACCACAGCGAACCCATGGTGTTTTTCAACCCCGAGCTTTCCGGGCATGAAGGCAGCCAGACCTATGAAGAAGGCTGCCTGTCGGTGCCCGAACATACAGCCGAGGTCAAGCGGGCGGCCACCGTGTTTGTGCGGGCGCTGGACATTGACGGCCAGCCGTTCGAGCTGCAGGCCGAGGGACTGCAGGCGGTGTGCATACAGCACGAGGTTGACCATCTCGACGGCAAGCTGTTCATCGACTATCTGTCGCCGCTCAGGCGCCGCATGATCGACAAGAAGCTGCGCAAGCGCAAGGCCGCCATGCGCGAGCACGCGGCGGTTTGATGCGCATTGTCTTTGCCGGCACGCCGGCCTTTGCCCTGCCGGCGCTGGCGGCTCTTGTCGGCAGCGAGGCGTGGCGACCGGTGGTTGTTCTTGCCCAGCCCGACCGGGGCGCCGGCCGTGGCCGCAAGCTGCGTTTTGGCCCGGTCAAGCAAGCGGCGGTGGAGGCCGGCATCGAGGTGCTGCAGCCGCATACGCTTAAAGATGCCGATGCCCGGGCCGCGCTGGCGGATCTGCGTCCCGACCTGATCGTGACCGCCGCCTACGGCCTGCTTCTGCCTCCCGAGGTGCTGGCCATGCCGCGCCACGGCTGCTGGAACCTGCACGCTTCGCTGCTGCCGCGCTGGCGCGGCGCCAGCCCCATCAACCAGGCGATTCTGGCCGGCGATGAACAGACGGGAATAACCTTGATGCACATGGACGCCGGCCTGGATACGGGGCCGGTCATTCTGCAGCGCGCCGTGACCATTGGCGAAGATGAAACTGCCGGCCAGCTGCACGACCGGCTGGCCGCGCTGGCCGCCGAAGTTCTGGTCGACGGCCTTCAAAAAATGGCGGCCGGCCAGCTGCCGCAGCCGGCCAGCCAGGATGATTCGCTGGCCACCCATGCGCCGCTGATCAGCAAGGCCGATGCCGAGCTCGACTGGCAGCGCCCGGCCGAAGAGCTGGCGCGCATGGTGCGCGGCTATCATCCGTGGCCGGTGGCCACCGCCGAAATCGACGGCCGCAGCTGGCGCATTCACCGCGCACGCGCCGCCGATGGCCATGCTGCCCCCGGCGAGGTGATTGCCGGGCGGGGGCCCGATGTGGTTGCGGTTGGCTGCGGCCAGGGCGTTCTGGAAATCGAGCGACTCCAGGCGCCGGGGCGCAAGCCGGTGGCCGCCCGCGACTGGTTCAATGCCCGCCGGACCGTGGCGTGAACGGCACCCATACCGCATCGAGCCGCTGCATCCGCCATGCCGGCTGACGGTTCGCGCCCCAGGCAGACCGCCGCCGGCGCGCTGCGCCTGGTGCTGGATGATGGGCGCGCGCTGGACGAGGCCCTGCGGCCGCTGCTTGAATCGCTCGGGCAGGCCCGTGACCGGTCGCTGACGCGCCGGCTTTGTCACGGCGTGCTGCGCGACTGGCCGGCGCTTGACTGGCTGGTGCGCCAGCGGGTGGCCAGGCCGCTGAAGGGGCGCAATCGAACGCTGCACTTTTTGCTGGCTGCCGCCATTCACGAACTGCGCGACGGGCGCGAGCCGGCACCGGCCGTTGTGCATGCCAGCGTGGCCGCCGCCCGCGCCCTGGGTGGACAAAAGCTGGGCGGACTGGTCAATGCCGTGCTCAGAAACTTTGGCCGGCAGCAGGAAACCCTGCTCGCAAGCCTGCCGGACACGCCGGTGATTCGCCACGGCTACCCCGGCTGGCTGATCGAGCGCATTCAGCAGGACCACGGTGCGCGTGCCGATGCGGTGCTGGCCGCCGGCAACGCCGTGCCGCCGCTGTGGTTGCGGGTCAACCGGCGGCGCAGCTCGGTGCCGGAATACCGGCGTCTGCTTGCCAACGCCGGCATTGAGGCGCAGGCGGTCACCGGCTTTGACGACGCGCTGGTGCTTTCGCAGCGGGTGGCCGTGCGTCAGCTGCCCGGTTTTGACGACGGCCTGGTGTCGATTCAGGACGGCGCAGCCCAGCTGGCGGCCGACCGGCTTGAACTGGCTGATGGTTTGCGCGTGCTCGACGCCTGCGCGGCCCCCGGCGGCAAGGCGGCGCATATTCTGGAGCGCGCCCGCGTTGATCTGACCTGCCTGGACATCGATACTCAGCGTTTGCAAAAGGTCAGTCGCGGTCTTGAGCGGCTGGGGCTTGCGGCGCAATGCCTGGCCGGGGACGCCACGCAGCCGCAGGGCTGGTGGGACGGACAGCCGTTTGATCGCATTCTTGTTGACGCCCCCTGCTCGGCAACCGGCGTTATCAGGCGCCACCCCGACATCCGCTGGCTGCGGCGGCCCGGTGATATCGACAGCCTGGCGGCCATCCAGCACGCATTGCTTGATGCCCTGTGGCCGCTGGTCAGGCCGGGCGGTATCCTTGTCTACGCGACCTGCTCGCTGATCGGGGCAGAAAATCACCACCAGGCCCATGCGTTTTTAAACCGTCATGCAGATGCTCAGGAAGTCGAAATCACCGGCCCGGCCGGGTTTGAAACAGCGCCGGGCTGGCAAATTCTTCCTGGCGACCGTGGCTGTGACGGCTTTTATTATTGTGCTGCTCGCCGGCTGCCGTAACGAGGACAGAATCGACTGGCACGTGGACTTTGTCAGCCCGGCGCTGGCAGAAAGCGAAGACGGAATCGATTTCACCGCCGGTGTCGATCTGGAGCCCAGTCCGGCCATGATCGAGGCCCTGGAACGCGGGGTGGGCATCACCTTTCTGGTCAGCCTGCGCGCGTCCAGCCACCGGCTGTGGCTGCCGGGGCTGGATGTCCGCCGCCGGCACCGGTTTCGCATTGACTACCTGCCCCTGAGCCGCTATTACCAGCTCACCGATTTGCACAACGAAACGCGCGACACCTACCCGCGCTTCAACATGCTGGTGCGGGCCCTGCGCGAACCGCGCTCATGGAGCATTCCGCTTGAACCCGATGACTCGGTGTCCCTGGTCAGGGCGCGCATTCAGCTGGACCGCACGCGACTGCCGTCGCCCATGCGCCTGCCGACTTGGTTTCAGCCCCAGTGGTGGCTCAAAAGCGACTGGTATTCGTTTGATCCGCCGGGCGGGGACGAAGCGCAGTGATCAGCCGGCGCACACGGCGGCGCATTCTGAGAGCCGCGCCCTTTGCGGCCGTGCTCATGCTGCTGCTGACCTCGCTGTACCTGGTGTCCACGGTCGAGCAGGAGGCCACCCAGCTGGGGCGTTTGGCCCAGTGGATTTTTGCGCTGGCCGGCGCGGCCGTGGTGGTCTTGCTTGGCGTCATCATTGGCCGGGTGGTGCGGCTGGTTCAGCGCCTGCGTGCCGAACGGCCCGGAGCGCGGCTGACGGCCCGCCTGGTGGTGGTGTTTGTGGTGCTCACCCTGCCGCCCGTGGTCATTCTGTATCTGTTTGCCACCCAGTTTCTCAGCGACACCATTGACGGCTGGATGGACATTCAGGCCGAGCAGGCGCTGGCCGATTCCATTGAGCTTGGCCAGATGTTTCTTGAGCTGCGCACGCGCGATGCGCGCGGTGAAATTGCCGAGCTGGCGCAGCGTCTGGATATCGATGACGAGGATCGACTGTTTCAGCAGCTGGTGCGCCGGGTATCGAGCGCAGGCCCGACGGATCTGTCGGTGCTGGACGCCGGCGGTTCGGCGCTGGCCAGCGCCAGCATTCGGCCGGGGCAGCTGTTTTCGGAGCCGCCCGGCGACTTTGCCCTGGGCCAGGCCCTGCGCGACAGCGAATACGCCAGCGCCGAGCCGGGGCCCGAGGGCATACGCATTCGCGTGCTGTACAACTTCGGCGATCGCCTGCTGGGCAGCGAGCCGCTGGTGCTGCAGGCCATCTACCCGCTGCCCGAGCAGTTTGGCGACCTGGCGGAACGGATAGAAAATGCCTATCACCGCTATCAGAACGTGTCCTTTTTGCGCACCCGCCTGCAGCAGAGTCTCATCCTCATTCTGTCGCTGGTGCTGCTGCTCACCGTTCTTCTGGCCATGCTGCTGGCCTTCAACGCCGCGCGCCGCCTGACCCAGCCCATTCGCGTTCTGGCCCAGGCCACCGAGGAGCTGGCCGCCGGTCATTTCCCCGATGATCTGGAGGTGACCAGCCGCGACGAGCTCGGTTTTCTGGTCGGCTCTTTCAACACCATGACGCGCGAGCTGGCCGCCAGCCGCCGTCAGCTGGAAGCCCAGCGGCGCTATCTGGCCATTGTGCTGGGCCGGCTGTCGGCCGGGGTGGTGGCCATTGACGGCAATAAACGCATCAGCGCCTTCAACGAGTCGGCCGCGCATATTCTGGGCCTGGACGAAAACCGGGACAACGGTCTGGCGCTGGAGGAACTGGCCGCCCGGCGGCCCGACCTGAAACCGTTTGTTGATCTGGTCGGCGAGCGCCACGCCGCACCCGGCACGGAGTGGCGCCAGGAAATCAAGCTGGGGTCGGCCGACCGGCCGCTGGTGCTGGTGTGTCGTGGTTCCGATCTGCCGGCCGAAACCGGTGGCCACGTGGTGGTGTTTGATGATGTCACCGTTCTGGACCAGGCGCAGCGCGAGGCGGCCTGGGCCGAAGTGGCGCGCCGCCTGGCGCACGAGGTCAAGAACCCGCTCACGCCCATCCAGCTGGCGGCCGAACGGCTGGCGCTCAAGCTCGACAGCCATCTGCAGGACGAGGAACGGCAGCTGCTGACCCGCGCCACCGGCACCATTCGTGCCCAGGTCGATGCCCTGCGCCGGCTGGTTGACAGCTTCGGCGACTATGCGCGGCCGGCGCGCATCCGGCTCAAGCGGGTGGACCCGGCGCAGATCATGGGCGAAATTGTTGACCTGTACACCAGCGGTGACATGCCCACCCGCTTTGAGCTGATCCGGCCCGAGGCACCGCTGGCGGTGCTGGCCGACCCCGACCAGCTGCGCCAGCTGGCCATCAACCTGGTTCGCAACGCCCAGGAAGCGCATGAACAGGGCCGGCCGCTGATCCGTATTGCAGTCAGGGCCAGCCAGAACCAGGGCCGCGAAGGTGTTGAGCTGCTGTTTTCCGATGACGGGCCGGGCTTTTCGGATGAAATGCTGGCCCGGATTTTTGAACCCTATGTCACCACCAAGCCGCGCGGATCCGGACTGGGGCTGGCCATTGTGCGGCGCATCGTTGATGATCATGGCGGTACCATTGCCGTATCCAACGGGCCCGACGGCGGGGCGGTGGCCAGAATATGGCTGCCGGCCGGCTGAAGCGCCGGGCCGGTCCGCAAACAAAACGTGAACACTTCAGATTTAGTGCGACAATGAATCCATGAGCAGCGCCCGAATACTTGTTGTAGACGATGAGCCCGACATTCGCGATCTGATCGGCGAAATTCTGCGTGACGAGGGCCATGAAACAGAAACTGCCGGCAACGCCGCCGAGGCCCGCGAGCGCGTTCGCAACAGCGCGCCCGATCTGGTTCTTCTGGATATATGGATGCCCGACACCGACGGCATCAGCCTGTTGCGCGAGTGGCGCGACTCGGACGCCGTCAGTTGCCCGGTGGTCATGATTTCCGGACACGGCTCGGTGGAAACCGCCGTTGAGGCCACCCGCCTGGGCGCGTTCGACTTTATTGAAAAGCCGGTGTCCATGGCCCGCCTTCTGGTCACCATCAACAATGCGCTGGAGGCCGGCCGGCTGAAGCGCGAAAACGAGGGCCTGCGGCGCAGCCAGCCGGTGGTTTTCGAGCCTTTGGGCCGCTCGGCGGCCGTACAGCAGCTGCGCCAGCGCCTGGAGCGCGTGGCCCGCCACGACGCACCGGTGCTCATTACCGGCGAGCCCGGCGTGGGCAAGCAGGACGCGGCGCGCTGGATTCACGCCAATTCCGCGCGCCGTGAGGAAGCGTTTGTCAGCGCCTCGACCCGCGTCGATGCCGGCTCCTTCGAAGCCATGCTGGGCGGCCGCGACGGCCACCGCGGGCTTTTGGCCAGGGCGCGCGGCGGCGTGCTGTTTATTGATGATGTGGCCCGGCTTGATCGCGGCGCCCAGGCGGTGCTGCTCAAAATGCTTGAAACCGGGCGCCTGGACCCCGGCCAGACAGACAGCGGCCGGCTGGAGGTGCGCATCATTGCCGGTGCCAGCCAGCCGCTTGAAGAACTGGTGCGCGAAGGCGCGTTTGATGAATCGCTGTTCTACCAGCTCAACGTGCTGCCGCTGGACATGCCGCCCCTGCGCGAGCGTCAGGACGATGTGCCCGACCTGGTGCGCTTTTATGCCGAGTATTACCCCGGCCGCGACGGCACGCCCTACCGGCATTTTCCCGTTGCCGTGCAAAACCGCCTGCGCCAGTACCACTGGCCCGGCAACCTCCGCGAGCTGCGCAATCTCGTTCAGCGCCTGCTGATTCTGGGCGACGGCGAGGAAGTGACCATCAGCGAAGTCGAGGAGGCGCTGGCGCAGTCCGATACCGGCCAGACGGTGGGCGACCGCAAGATGCCGGCGCTGTATAACATGCCGCTGCGCGAGGCGCGCGAGGAATTCGAGCGGCAGTACCTGCGCTTCAAGCTGGAGGCTGCCGAGGGCAGCGTCGGCAAGCTGGCCGAGCTGGTGGAAATGGAGCGCACCCACTTGTACCGCAAGCTCAAGCAGCTGGGCATTGATCCCAGGGAGTTCTGAAACACCGCCGGGCAGAGTCGGGAGTTCGCATGCAGATCATCATCCTTGGCGCAGGGCAGGTCGGTTCCGGCATGGCGCGCAGCCTGTCGGCCGAGGACTTCGACATCACCGTGGTCGATCTGGATGCCGAACGCCTGCGCGAGCTGCAGGACCGACTCGATATCCGCACGGTGCACGGCCACGCCGCGCACCCTGAAGCCCTCAGGCGGGCGGGCATCGAAGATGCCGAGATGCTGGTGGCGCTGACCAATTCGGACGAAACCAACATGGTGGCCTGCCAGGTGGCGCATACCCTGTTCAGCACGCCCACCCGGGTTGCGCGCGTGCGCGCGGCCGATTACCTGGCCCACCCGCGGCTGTTTGATCGCGACAACATGGCCGTCGATGTTCTGATCAGCCCCGAGCGGCTGGTGACCAAACACATTCAGCGGCTGATCGAGTTTCCGGGTGCGCTGCAGGTGCTCGATTTTGCCGACGGGCGCGCCCAGATGGTGGGCATGCGAGCCTTTTTCGACGGCCCGCTGGTTGGTCACGAGCTGCGCATGCTGCGCGAAAAACTGCCGGCAGGCGTGGACGCCCGGGTGGCGGCCATCTTTCGCAACAACCGGGCCATCATTCCGCGCGGAGACACCGTCATCGAGGTGGATGACATGGTGTTCTTTCTGGCCGCCCGCGATGACATTCCGGCGGTCATGCGCGAGCTCAGGCGCATGACCGACCCGGGCCACAGAATTCTTTTGGGCGGCGGCGGCATGATAGGCGCCAGCCTGGCCGCCCTGCTCGAGCGTGACCACAACGTCAAGGTCATAGAGCGTGATCCGGCGCGCGCCGAACAGGTTGCCGAAGATCTGGATTCAGGCATCGTGCTGGTCGGCGACTGCGCCGATGGCGACCTGCTGCACGAGGAGGGCATCGACGAGATCGACGTCTACTGCGCGCTGACCAACGACGACGAGGCCAATATCCTGTCGTCCATGCTGGCCAAGCGCCTGGGCGCGCGCAAGGTCATCACGCTCATCAATCGCCCGGCCTATGTCGACCTGGTGGCATCCGACCGCATTGACGTGGCCGTCAGCCCCCAGCAGGTCACCATAGGCGCGCTGCTCACCCACATCCGCAAGGGGCACGTGGTGCGCGTCCATTCACTGATGAACGAGGAGGCCGAAGCCATCGAGGCCGTGGCCCACGGCGTGCCTGGCCATTCTCCGGTGGTCGGCAAGCGCATCGGCGAGCTTGAGCTGCCGCCGGCCACCGTCATTGGTGGCCTGGTGCGCGGCGAGAATGTCATCATCGCTCATCACAACGTCAAGATCGAGGACGGTGACCACGTCATCCTGTTTGTCGCCGATCCGCGCTCCATCAAGCGCGTCGAGCGTCTGTTCTCGGTCGACGCGGTCTATATCTAGGCGGCCGCATGCGCTACGGACGCCACGCCCCGGTGTTGAGAATTGTCGGCGTGCTGCTGATTTTTCTCAGTCTCGGATTTGTTCCGCCCCTGGTGATTGCTTATGCCGCCGGCGACGGCAGCCTGCATGCGTTCGGCCTGAGCTTTGCAATAGTTGCGATGACCGGCGCCGCGCTGTACTGGCCGGCGCGCCGCTCGCGCCGCGATTTGCGTATTCGCGATGGCTTTCTGGTGGTGGTGGCCTGCTGGACAGCCGTGTGTCTGGCCGGGGCGGTGCCTTTTTTTCTGACCCTGGATGCCGGCCTTGCCGATGCCATATTTGAATCCACTTCGGGCCTGACGACCACTGGCGCCACTGTTTTTGTCGGCCTGGACGACATGCCGGTCTCCATTCTCTGGTATCGCCAGCAGCTGCAGTGGATGGGCGGCATGGGCATTATCGTGCTGGCCGTGGCCATTTTGCCCATGCTGCGCATCGGCGGCATGCAGGTCTACAAGGCCGAAATCACCGGGCCCGTCAAGGAAACCCGGCTGTCGCCGCGCATTGCCGAAACCGCCAAGGCCCTGTGGCTGGTCTATGCCGCGCTCACCGTATTGTGTGCCGCGGCCTACTGGGCCGCCGGCATGTCCCTGTTCGATGCCGTGGGGCACAGCTTTTCGACCGTGGCCACGGCCGGCTTTTCCACCCACGACGCCTCCATAGCGTATTTCGACAGCCCGCTGATTGAATGGCTGGTGGTGTTTTTTCTGGTGGTGTCGAGCATGAACTTCGGGCTTCATTTCATGGCCATGCGCCGTGCCACCACCCAGGTCTACCTGCGCGACCCCGAGCTCAGGCTGTTTGTGCTGCTGCTTCTGGCTGCAGCCTGCCTGGCGGCGGTGCTGCTGTGGCACCAGGGATTGTATCCGGGCGTGTGGACGGCCATTCGCTACGGGGTTTTCCAGGCGGTGTCGTTCATGACCACCACCGGACTGGTGACCGCCGAGGTTCACGCCTGGCCGGGCACGCTGCCGCTGCTGCTGATTCTTTTAAGCGCGCTGGGCGGCTGCGCCGGCTCCACCACCGGCGGCTTCAAGATCATGCGCGTGTACATGCTCGGCAAGCAGGGCGGGCGCGAGCTCAAGCGCCTGGTGCATCCGCGTTCGGCCCTGCCGCTCAAGCTGGGCAACCGCACCCTGGACCCCGAAGTGGCCAACGCCGTATGGGGCTATGTGGCCCTTTACATTCTGTGCGTTGTGGTGCTGACCCTGATCGTGGCCGGCCTGGAAGACGACCTGGTAACCGCGGTGTCGGTGGTGTTTTCGTCCATCAACAACCTGGGCCCGGCGCTGGGCGAAGCCGGCGCCAACTACGGCCAGCTTCACTATGTCACCAAATGGCTGACCAGCTTTGCCATGCTGCTTGGCCGGCTCGAGCTGTTCACCATTCTGGTGCTGTTCACGCCCGCCTACTGGCGCAGCTGAAGCGCCGTACACGGGCTGCGCGGATTTGATTACACTTGGGCGCATGAATCCCGAAGTCATTGAAAACATGATTGAGAAAGGCTGCGACTCGTATGAGGCGCGGCTGGCTGCCGGCCAGGCGCGCCTGAAGGCAGACAATCTGGAAAAGGCCCTGGAACACCTGCAAAAAGCCACCGCACACAAGCCTGGCCAGACCATGGCCTGGCAGGAACTGGGCACGGTGCTCAACAGGCTGGAACGCCCCGACGAGGCCCGCCAGGCCTGGCAGCAGGGCGTTGAGACCGCCCGCGCCAACGGCGACAAACAGGCCGAAAAAGTCATGGGTGTGTTTCTGAGAAGGCTGGATAGGCAAGACCGGACCTGATCCGGGCCACCACCAGCTTATGCAGTTTGCCGCTTCCCACAGCGCGGGTTCTGTTGGTCCTTGTTCCAGCCTGAAGACTTTCCTCTTTGGAAAGTTGTGACTTGACGATATGGAAAGAGAGGGCTACCATTTTCCATGGTGGAAAGTGGAAATTTGCAGGAGCTGCAACATGACCAAAAGAAAATGGCCAGGCCCGGAAGAGGCAAAAAAACATCTGGCGCAGGCGGCATTGGCGTCGTCCTCGATGACCGGGCACGCACCATCGGGGTTTCGCTGGTACAACTGGTTGTGGCTGGGCATTGTTGCCGTCATGGTGCTGGCCATGACATGGCCACTGATGATCAGAGTGCTCGTCATGGTGGCAGCGGCGGCCGCTTTTGGTGCAATGATGGCCGCTGCCAGCAAGAAAACGGGCGTGTGGGTATCCGGCTACCATCCCGGCATAACCCGTCTGCTGGCCATTGGCTATGTCTTGTTTCTGATTGCCATCATGTTTTGCGTTGAGCATGCCCACAACAGCATGGGTATCCAGTGGGCCGGACCAGCAGGTGCCCTGCTGGCTGTTGCGCTGGGGGCCTGCTTTTTGCAGCTGTGGTTCCGCGCCTACACAAGGCAGTTGTGACCGGAGCGCAAGCATGAAACCTGAATTTGATGAACTGATTCACGCACCCAACCGGCTGCGCATCTGTGCTGCGCTGTCTACGGTCAGGGAGGCGGAATTTTCAGTGGTTAGAGATGCCATTGAAGTATCCGATTCGGTTCTTTCAAAACAGGTGCGCCTGCTGCAGGAGGCCGGTTACGTCAAGGTATCCAAAGCCACCGTCAACACCCGTCAGCGCACATGGCTGGCTCTGACAGGAAAGGGCCGCCGGGCTTTCAGGGCGCACATGCTGGAACTCAGGCGGCTGGCGGATGCGGGTGTTGCCGGGGCCTGAAGTGGCAAGCCGGAGAAATTGTTCAGAGTCAGGCTTTGCGCCGTCGGCGCTGCGGATACGGTGAGGGCTTGCCATCGGGCTGGCGGCTGAAGCGCTTGTAGCTCCACAGGTACTGTTCCGGGCGGCGGGCGATCACGCCTTCCAGCCAGTGGTGCATCACGGCAGCGCTTTTTTCATCGGCCGGGTCGGCAATGGCCTCCGGTGCCGGTTCGAAGCGCAGCGCCCAGCCGCGCCCGCGCGGCAGTCGTTCGGCGCTGGCAAAGAACACCTGGCAGCCGGTGCGCCGGGCCAGGCGCCCCACCAGGGTCATGGTCAGCGCCGGCTGCTCGAAAAAACTGACAAACGCACCTTCACCTTGTTTGGGCTGCTGGTCGGCCAGCAGCCCAATCATCTCGCCGCGCCGCAGTCCGGCCAGCAGTCGGCGCATGGCCGGACTGCCGCTGGGAACCAGGGTGGCGCCAAAGCGCTCGCGGCTGGCGGTCAAATGGCGATCGTGATCCGGATTGCGCGGTGCCTTGTAAAGGGCCGTAAAGGACCCCTGCAGGGACAGCCACAGCGGCAGAATTTCCCAGCTGCCAAAATGTGCGCCGACCAGCAGGACACCGTGCTTTTCGGCAGCGGCCCGCTCAAGTTCGTCCCAGCCTTCAACCGAACGCACGTGCCGCTTCAGACGCTCGGCCGGCCAGAACCACACGGCGCCGGATTCAAGCACCAGCCGGGCCATTTCAGTCAGGTGCCGGCGATACAGGCGCGCGCGTTTTTTCTCATCAAGCTCGGGAAAGCACAGCGCGAGATTAGTGCGCACAATGGCATGTCCGCGCCACGGCATGAAGCGCAGCACAAGGGCCAGCGGCACGGCCAGGGCGTGCAGCAGCCACAGCGGCAGCAGCGCCAGAATATGCAAAATGCCCTTGATCACTAGCATGGCTGTTGAGTTTGAGTTGCGCCCGCAGCAAAGCTGGCGCGAACGGATCCTTTGCAAAGGGTGCGGCAGCGATTCAGATGATAATCTGGACGGCCCTTCAAAACAGACGGATGGAACAACGGGCAATGATAGGACTTATTCAGCGCGTCAGCACGGCCAGGGTGGATATCGACGGCGCCACGGTTGGCAGCATCGACAGCGGTCTGCTGGTGCTGGCCGGCTTTCAGCACGGCGATCGCGCCGGGCGCATCCCGCGTTTTGTCGAGCGCCTGCTCAATTACCGGGTGTTTGCCGACGAGGCCGGGCGCATGAACAAAAGCCTGCGCGAGGTGGGCGGTGGCCTGCTGGTGGTGCCCCAGTTCACCCTGGCGGCCGACACCAATTCCGGCAACCGGCCCAGCTTTACCCCGGCGGCGCCGCCGGAAGCCGGCCGTGAGCTTTTCGAGGCGCTCATCATGCAGGTTGAAAAGGATTGGCCCGACAGCGCATTTGGGCAATTTGGTGCCGACATGCAGGTCAGCCTGACCAATGACGGGCCGGTCACCTTCTGGCTGGAGGTGGACTGACCAGCCTCAGCCCCGACCGCCTTCGCGCAGGATGAAGCGCACCGGCTCGGTTTTGCCCAGCACCTTGCCCGAAGGGGTTTCCAGGCGCGCAAACAGCACGTGGCTGCCCGGCGCCGGCGGGGCAATTTCCGCTTCCAGATCATGAATCGGGGGCAGCGTCTCGTCGTCGAGCACCAGCACGATCTGGGCGGTGGGCGGCACGTCTATGCCAATGTCCATCACCACCGTCAGGGCGTCGCTGCCGGGGTCAACCGTGCTGCCGTCGGCGGGCTGCATAATGCGAAAATCCATGGAATGGTGCTGGTTCTCCGCTTCGACCTGTTCGATAACTTCGGCCACTTCTTCCTCGGAATCACCTTCAAGCACGTTGACCTCGGGCAGTTCTATGGGCCTGGCGTTGTCGTCGGGTTTGGTGTCGGTGTAGGTGACGTTGCCGTCCTTGTCGACCACGCGGTAAATTTCCTGGGCATTTGCAGCAGCGGCCACAAGCGCCAGGGAAAGCAGGCTGGTCAGGATGAAAGCTGTTTTGCTCATGCAGTTGCCTTGCTGTTTGAGTTTGCGCCGCATGCTGTCAATCTGACAGCTTGGGGTTGAGCGTATAGGTGCCCGTCAGGCTGGCGCTGGCCAGCACGCGGCTTTTCATGGCCCTGAGGGCGTCCTGGCCGGTGAATTTTTCCGGCAGATCAAGCCGGTCGGTGTCCAGGGCATACACCGTAAACGTGTAGTGATGCATGCGCTCATCGTTCCAGGGTGGGCAGGGGCCATCGTAGCCGAAGTACTCCCCGGCCATGTCCGGATCGCCGGCCATGAAGCCCGTGTAGTCATTGAGTCCCTGTCGTGAGCCGTCCGGGCCGGCGGGGTTTTTCTTGCCGCGCGGCGTGACGCCGTCGCTGCACTGCCCTGTGGTCACTTCGTTTACATCGGCGGGAATGTCCACCATGACCCAGTGACAAAAGTCGATGCGCGGCATGTCGGCCGGCAGCGTCCTGCCTTCCTGGTTGACGTCATCGCCCACGGAGGGCACGTCGGGGTCCATGCACAAAATGGCGAACGAGCGCGTGCCTTGTGGCGCATCGCTCCAGGCCAGATGCGGATTCCTGTTGTCCGAAAGGGCCATGCGGGATTCGGCATCGGGCTTGCCGAACGCCAGTTGGGTGTCCATGGGCTGACCATCGGTCATGTCGCGTGAAACGAGCTTCATGCAAATTGCTCCTTCGGTAATCTTGTGGGGTGTTCGGTCAATCTCTGACAACAGCCGGTTCATTCATTTAAGCTTACCAGCCTGTCACGCAAAAAATGGAATTGCATACAAATCGACATGTTGAAGAGACTTTGGCTGCTTGTTGCCCTGTTTTCCTCACCGCTTGCCCTGGCTGCACCGGGCCTGCCCGATGCCCCCGACATGGATGCATCCGTGCCGGCGCCGTCCGACGTTCTGGGTTTTGAGCCCGGCGAGCGCCATCCTCGCCATGACCAGGTGGTGGAATACCTCAACCGGCTGGCCGAGTCGTCCGACCGGGTCAAGCTGGAGGTCATCGGGCATTCCCACGGCGGCCGGCCCCAGCTGGTGCTGTATTTTTCCAGCCCGCAGCGGCTGGCGGAGCTGGATCAAGTTCGCGATGGCCGCAATGAGGCGGCCCGCAAGGGCGAGGGGCCGCCGGTTGTGTGGATGGGCTACTCCATTCACGGCAACGAGGCTTCGGGAACCAGCGCCGCGCTGGTCATGGCCTGGTACCTGGCCGCCAGCCGGGACGAGCAGGTGCTCCGGTGGCTGGACGACATGGTCATCATCATGGAGCCGGCGCTCAACCCCGACGGGCTGGATCGCTTTGCGCACTGGGTCAACATGCATCGCGGCCAAAATCCGTCGGCCGATCCCAATGATCGCGAGCATGCGGAAGGCTGGCCCAATGGCCGCACCAACTACTACTGGTTCGATCTCAACCGCGACTGGCTGCCGGTGATTCACCCCGTGTCCAAAAATCGCATTGCGCTGCACAGCCGCTGGT
>DATGTG010000011.1:0-7976 GCA_035301965.1 Wenzhouxiangella sp.
TGGGGTCTGTACAGCAGCACCGATAGCTGTGAAAGCCCAGAGCCTGCCGACTGGCTGAGCGTTGATCCTGATGAGGGCACAACAGATGCAGGAGACAGCGCCGAAGTGGACGTCAATGTCGATGCTGAGGGCCTTGAGCCGGGCGTGTACGAGGTGCTGATCTGCCTCGACAGTGACGATCTCGAGAATCCGCTGATCGAAATCCCTTACCTGCTTGAAGTACTGGGCGACGGGATCTTCCACGACCGCTTCGAGCAGTAAGCTGCGGGCCTGAAAAGGAAACGGAAAAGCCCGGCCACTGGCCGGGCTTTTTATTGAGTTTGATCAAACCCTGACAGGGCTGTTGGGTAAAGCCGGTATCAGGTGCGGAGGTTCAGCTTTGGGTCAAAGCTGGATGTTTCCAGGGCCGCCGGGCCCGCCCTGCATGCCGCCGCCGCCCTGTCCGGGCACTACGATGGATGACTGCTGCTCGCGCTGCAGGCGCTTGATTTCCTCGATGGTTTCTTCAACTGCCTTTTCGGCAGCTTCCGGGAAGGCATCAATGGCCGCAGCCAGGGATTCGGCTTCGAGCTCGAAGGTAATGGGCAGCGCGCCGGCCGGGCTCATGACCTGGGTCTGGCCCACATAGCGAACTGCACGGTCGGGGTCCTGATCACCTTCGGCGGTGACGGGCACCAGGCGCTGGATGCTGCCGGTGCGGCGGTCGCTGAAGTTTTCCTCGCGGTACAGGGCATCGTTGTCAAGCTTGAGCTGGTCGCGCAGACTGGGTTGATCACTCATGGGAATTCCTTGAAATAAGTTCAGCTGTACAAGTTGGGGACGATCGGCACTGATTAAAAGCAATCTGTCTTGCGCCGGCCGGTGGAAAGACCTACTCTGGAATCAATGTGGAAACAATCATGAACCCTTTGACAGGTCGCGCACGGATGCGGCTGTGGCAGGCGGCAGCGCTGTTGTTCGCGCTGCTCTCAGCCGCCGCTGTGGCCCAGACCCCGGCGGCCGACACTGTCGGGGGCGAAGGCTCCGCTGCGGGCAAAAGTGCGTATCTGGTGGAAATCGACGGCCCCATAGGCCCGGCCACGCGCGACTACGTGGTGCGCGGCATTGAGCGCGCCAATGACGAGGAAGTAAACCTGGTTATTCTGCGCATGGACACGCCGGGCGGGCTGGATGCTTCCATGCGCGACATCATCAAGGCAATTCTGGCCAGCGACGTGCCCGTGGCCGGCTGGGTGGGGCCTTCCGGGGCGCGTGCGGCCAGCGCCGGCACCTATATTCTTTATGCCAGCCACGTGGCGGCCATGGCACCGGCCACCAACTTGGGCGCGGCCACGCCGGTACAGATTGGCGGTGGCTCTCCGCTGCCGGGCGACAGCGCGGACGATGAAGACAACAAGCAGGACAGCGCACCGCAGGACGCCGGCAGCCGCAAGGCCGTGGAGGATGCGGTGGCCTATATCCGCGGGCTGGCCCTGCGCCACGACCGCAACGCCGACTGGGCCGAGCGGGCCGTGCGTGAGTCGGTGAGCCTGAGTGCCAGCCGCGCGCTGGACATGAAGGTCATCGACCTTGTGGCCGACGGCATTGAAGAGCTGCTTGAGTCCATTGACGGACGGGAAGTATCCATGGCTACGGGCAGCCGCGCGCTGGATACGGCCGACGTGGCGATAAAAGAGCTGAAGCCTGACTGGCGCAACCGGTTTTTGAGCGTTGTTTCAAACCCGACCCTGGCCTATATACTGCTGATGGTCGGCATATACGGGCTTTTGCTTGAAGGCTACAACCCGGGCGCGCTGGTGCCGGGCATCATTGGAGGCATCTGCCTGCTGCTGGCGCTGTATGCCTTCCAGATTCTGCCCATCAACTATGCCGGGCTGCTGCTGATTCTGCTGGGTTTTGCGCTGATTGTAGTCGAGCTGTTTGTGCCGTCGGTGGGCATACTCGGAATAGGAGGCGTGGTGTCAGTGGTCATAGGATCCATCATACTGGTTGACAGCGATGTACCGGGCATGGGCATCAACACCGGGCTGATTGCGGCCATGGGCCTGGCCGCGGCGCTGATATTTTTTGCAATTGTCTATCTGGCCGCACGAGCATGGCGACGCCCCGTTTACACTGGCCGTGAAACGCTGGACGGCAGGCTCGCGGAAGCGGTTGATGACTTTGCAAACGGAAAAGGGCGGGTTTATATCGAGGGCGAGGATTGGAGCGCCCGGTCGGACGAGCCCATTGCCGCCGGCCAGACCGTTGAGGTACTGAAGGCCGAAGGGCTGTTTTTGACCGTCAGGCCGGCCGGCAAACTTAAAGGAGAAGAATGATGAGTGCCGAAATGTTCACCTTTTTCGGGTTCGGGCTGGTGTTTTTGCTGGCCCTGCTGTTCAACACCATAAAAATTCTGCGTGAATACGAACGCGGAGTCATTTTCACGCTGGGGCGCTTTGACAAGGTCAAGGGCCCGGGCCTGATCCTGGTCATTCCAGTTATCCAGCAGGTGGTCAAGGTTGATTTGCGCGTGGTGGTGCTTGATGTGCCCACCCAGGACGTCATTTCATTTGACAACGTGTCGGTCAAGGTCAACGCCGTGGTGTACTACCGCGTGGTCGATCCGGAAAAAGCCATCATCAACGTCGAGCGCTACATGGATGCCACCAGTCAGCTGGCGCAAACCACGCTCAGGTCGGTGTTGGGCAAGCATGAGCTGGACGAAATGCTGGCCGAGCGCGACAAGCTCAACGAGGATATCCAGCGCATTCTCGATCGCCAGACCGACGGCTGGGGCATCAAGGTCAACAACGTTGAAATCAAGCACGTTGACCTGGATGAATCCATGATCAGGGCCATTGCCCGGCAGGCTGAAGCCGAAAGGCAGCGCCGCGCCAAAGTCATTCACGCAGCCGGCGAGCAGCAGGCGTCGGAAAAGCTGGTGGAGGCGGCCGAAAAGCTGGCCGAGGCGCCGGGCGCGCTGCAGCTTCGCTATTTGCAAACGCTGGTTGAGATAGGCGCTGAACAGAACAGCACGGTGGTCTTCCCGCTGCCCATGGAGTTCGTCAAGCCGTTTCTTGAGCAGCTTGACCGTGGCGGCAGCGGCGGCAAGGGTTGACCCGCCTCGGGACCGGGCGCGTCAATCGTCCCATTCGGGCGCCAGTCCCTCGGGCTTGCACAGCCGGCGCTGCTTGTCCAGGCCGGCAATCTGCTGTCGGTCTTCTTCGCTCAGCTGAAAGTCAAAAATGGCCAGATTGGCCGCCGCATGGTGCGGATTTGAAGTCGACGGGATGGCCGCCACGCGGTCCTGTTCGACCAGCCAGCGCAGCGCCACCTGGGCCGCCGTCTTGTTGTACTGGTCGCCGATGTCCCACAGCACGGGCTCGTTGACGGTCAGCGCCCGGGCCAGCGGCATGTAGGCGGTCAAAATAAGGTTGTTGCGCGCCAGCACGCGCCGCAGCCGGTCCTGGCCAAGGTAGATGTGGTATTCAACCTGGCTGGTGGTCAGCTGGCCGTCGCCGCAAAAGGCCACAGCCTGTTCGGTCTGGTCGATGTTGAAGTTGCTCAGTCCGATGTGCCGGGTCAGCCCGTCGCGCCGGGCGCGCATGAGCGCCTCCAGGGTGGGGTTCATGCCGTGTCCTGAAAACCTGGGCCAGTGCAGCAGCAGCAAATCGACGTGGTCTGTCTTCAGCCGGTCGAGACTGCGCCTGACCGAATCCATAAACGCCTCGGGCTCGTAGTGATCCACCCACACCTTGGTGGTCATGAAAAAGTCACTGCGGGGAATTCCGGATTGGGCGACACACTGGCCAACCGCCGCTTCGTTTCTGTAGATCTGGGCGGTGTCAATATGGCGATAGCCCAGCTCTATGGCGTGCGGCAGAATTTCATGGATGGTCGACTCCGTGAGCTCAAACGTCCCGAACCCCAGCGCCGGCATGTTGGCGCCGCCAACGGCAATGACGGGAACATCACTCATTGACCGTCCCCCTGCTGCAGGCGGCATTTGTCCTTGAGCCTGACATAGTGGCTGGCCGAATAGCGCAGCATGGCAATTTCATCATCGGAAAGCTCGCGGGCGCGCCGAGCCGGCTGGCCGCGATAGAGATGGCCCGAGCGCAGGCGCTTGCCGGGACTGACCAGGCTGCCGGCCCCGAGCAGCACGTCATCCTCGATAACGGCCCCGTCGAGCACCAGGGCCCCCATGCCGATCAGGCAGCGGTTGCCTACCGTGCAGGCGTGCAGTATGGCCCCGTGTCCGACGGTGACATCCTCGCCGACCACCAGCGGCAGGCCCCCGGGTGTATACGGCCCGTCGTGGGTCACGTGGGCCACGCAGTTGTCCTGCAGGCTGCTGCGGGCACCAATGCGAATATGGTTGACATCGCCGCGTACCACGGCTCCGGGCCAGACGGAAACATCATCGCCCAGCTCAACCTGGCCGATTACAACGGCTGAAGCGTCTATCCAGACTCTCGAACCCAAAGACGGCAGGTCGTCGCCCCAGCGACGGATACGCGTACTCACGCCGCCGTCTCTTTCATGTTATGCACATGGCCGGCCGGTTGATGATGAAACAATGAGTTAAGTCGTTTTTGGTTGGTTGATTTCCGCATTGGGGCTTTAACTCGTTGATTGATGGTCATTTGTTCAGATGTGTAACAATTGTCCAAAATAAGCGTTCCGGCTTGATAAAGGGCGTTGCAGCGCTTTGTTCCGAAGTTGTTCACAAAGTTATCCACAGGCTCTGTGGATAAGCTTTCAGTCACAATGCGCCGGCACATCGTTACAATACCTGTTGTTACCGCTGGTTGGCAAAAAATGCGCGCACACATCACAGAACTGATCACCCAAAGCCTCGGCTATTTGCAGCGCGAGGGCGGGCTTTCCCTGCCCGACGGAATGGAAGAGAAGATCAGGATCGAATATGCCCGCGATCGCAGCCACGGCGATTACGCATGCAACATTGCCATGATTCTGGCCGGCCTGGCCGGCCGGCCGCCGCGTGAAATTGCAGCAATGATTGCCGAGCGCCTGCCGGAATCACGGCGCGTGGAAAAGGTGGAAATCGCCGGGCCCGGCTTTCTCAATTTTTTTGCCAGCGATCATCATTTCCGCATGGTGCTGCGCGCTGTTCTTGAACAGGCCAATGATTACGGACGGGGCGAGCCGGGCAGCAGGGCGGATGTGCTGCTTGAGTATGTCAGCGCCAACCCGACCGGGCCGCTGCACGTAGGCCACGGGCGCGGCGCGGCCTATGGCGCCAGTCTGGCCGCCATTATGGAGGCCGCCGGTCACCGCGTCGAGCGCGAATACTATGTCAATGACCACGGTCGCCAGATGGATATTCTGGCGCTGTCGGTGTGGTTGCGCTATCTGGAACTGTGTGGCGAGCCGGTGGGTTTTCCGGCCGGCGGCTACCGCGGCGAATATGTTTACGGCATCGCGCGCCAGCTGCGCCAGGACAGTGGCGACGAGCTGCGTCATGCAGCGCTGGCCGTTGCCGACGGCCTGCCGCCAGACAGCCCTGAAGGGGACGCCGACCGGCATCTTGATGCGCTGATCCAGCGGGCCCGTGACCTGCTTGGCAAGGATGGCTATCAGCACTGCTTTGAGCTGGCGCTCAGCGCCATGGTTGCTGAAATCAGGGTTGATCTGGAAGCATTCGGCGTTCGCTATGACCGCTGGTTTTCCGAGCGCAGCCTGGACGAGTCGGGGGCGCTGAAAAATGCCATTGACCGGCTTGACGACAATGGCTGGGTGGAATTGAAGGACGGCGCGCGCTGGTTCAGAGCCACCGAACTGGGCGACGACAAGGACAGGGTGCTGGTCAGGGACAACGGCCGCAGCACCTATTTTGCTTCTGATGTCGCCTATCTGCTCGACAAGCTGGAGCGCTGCAGCGGCCAGTCGCTGTACATCTTCGGGGCCGACCACCACGGCTATATTCCGCGCCTGAAGGCTGCTGCACGGGGCCTGGGCGAAGATGCCGATCGTCTGGAGTTCCAGCTGGTGCAGTTTGCCGCCCTGTACCGGGGCGGCGAAAAGCTGCCGATGTCAACGCGTTCCGGCAGCTTTGTCACCCTGCGCCAGCTGCGCGAGGAGGTTGGCAATGACGCCGCCCGGTATTTTTACGTCATGCGCTCGCACGATCAGCATCTGGACTTCGACCTGGACCTGGCCCGGTCGCAGGCCAACGACAACCCCGTGTACTACATTCAGTATGCCCATGCGCGCATTGCCAGTGTTTTTCGCGAGCTTGACGGCCGCGGCCTGCGACACAGCCGGGAAATCGGCGAAAAGGCGTCGGGCCGGCTCGACAGCGATCATGAGCAGGACCTGCTGCGCCTCATCGGCCGCTTTCCGGACCTGATCAAAAGCGCCGCCCGCCAGCGCGCGGTGCATTCCGTGGCTCATTACTTGCATTCGCTGGCGTCCGGTTTTCACACCTGGTACAACGCGTCCAGATTTCTGGTTGACGATGAGGACCTGCGCCATGCGCGCCTCAACCTGGCCGCGGCCGTTGGGCAGGTTCTGCGCAACGGCCTGGCCCTGATCGGCGTCAGCGCCCCGGAGGAAATGTAATGACGCGCAGAAGACAGGCAAAAAAGCGCGGCGGGTCAGCGGCCTCGGGCAGCTTTCTGAGCTTTGGGGCGGGCCTGATATGCGGCCTTGTGCTGGCCACGGTTGCCTGGCTGGCCGGGTGGCTGCCCGGCGCTCCGGGCGAACAGCCGCCGGCCGCACCTTCGGGCCGGGATGAGCCCCCGATTGCCGAGCAGCCGGCAGAAAAGACCGGGCGCGCCTATGATTTCTTTACCGTTCTTCCGGAGCGCGAAGTGGTGATTCCGCGTGAGGAAATCGCCAAGCGCGCCCGCGAGCGCAGCGACCAGGCGGCCAGCCAGGGGCCCTATGTGCTGCAGGCCGGGTCGTTTCGCGACGAAAGCGACGCCGATGGACTGCGCGCCCGGCTGATATTGCTGGGACTGGACGCCCGCACCCAGTCGGTGACGGTCGATGGTGACACCTGGCACCGCGTTCGGGTGGGGCCCTATGACAGCGCCCGCGAGGCCGATGCCGCGCGCCGCCGGCTGCAGGAAAACGGCCACGATGCCATTGTTTTAAGAGACGGATGAGCGCTCAGGCAGGCATGCGGTCGTCGGAGTCTGTGCCGACCGCCGCCCTGGTGCTGCCCGGCGGCGGTGCCCGTGCCGCCTATCAGGTGGGCGTGCTCAAGGCCGTGGCCCGGGTGCTGCCCGAACGCAAGGCGCCGTTTCCGGTCATTACCGGCACATCGGCCGGCGCCATCAATGCGGCAGTCATGGCCAGCCACGCCGGCAATTTCTCTCACGGGCAGAGTCGCCTTGAGTATTTTTGGGGCAACATGCGCTGCCGCGACATTTACCGCACCGGCTGGCTGCACATTGCCGGGCGCGGCCTGCACTGGCTGGCCGCGCTTACCCTGGGTGGCCTGGGCGTGGGCAACCCGCGCTCGCTGCTCGACAACAGTCCGCTGGGCCGGTTGCTCGACCGCGAACTGCAGTTTGGCGGCATAGAACAGGCCATAGACAGCGGCGCACTGCAGGCGCTGATGATCACCGCATCGGGCTATACCACCGCGCGCGCCGTGACCTTCTTTCAGGCGGCCGATGCGGTGACCGGCTGGCTGGACGGCAAGCACGTCGGGCGCCCGGCGCAGATCACAACCCGGCATCTTTTGGGCAGTGCTGCTTTGCCGCTGCTGTTTCCGGCCGCGCGCATAGGGCATGAATATTTCGGCGATGGCGGCATGCGCCAGACCACGCCGCTGCGGCCGGCCATCCACATGGGCGCCGACCGCATGCTGATCATAGGCACGCGCGACCTGCGCCCCGATCCCGAGCCCGACAAACGGGTGCAATACCCGTCCCTGGGCGATATCGGCGCCTATTTGCTGGACGTCATCTTCATGGATTACCTGGCCAACGACCTGGACAGGCTGCGGCGCATCAACCGGG
>DATGTG010000012.1:0-4099 GCA_035301965.1 Wenzhouxiangella sp.
GGGCGCTGCCCGATTCAGCCTGGGCCGCCAGCGCCGTCTGGATGGCCCATCTTGCTCTCAGCGACATTGATAATCAGACGTTTCATCAAACCCAGCGCTTTGCGCGCGATGCGCTGGGGCTGGCCGGTGCCACCGACTCGCGCTGGTGGCTGGGCGACTGGCAGGTGCTGCAGGACAGCAACGATTTTGTGCTGTCCATGAATGCCGGCGAATTTTCCATTCAGCTGGATCTGGAATCACTCCGCCCCATCGTGGCCCAGGGCGACAGCGGCTACAGCCGCAAGGGGCCGGAGGCGGGCAATGCCTCATATTATTATTCTCTCAGCCGACTGCAGGCGCGCGGCAGCGTAGCCATTGGCGCGGAACAAATACCGGTCGCTGGCCTGGCCTGGCTGGACCGCGAGTGGGGTTCGAGCCAGCTGGCCGAGGGCCTGAGCGGCTGGGACTGGTTTTCGCTGCAGCTGGATGACGGCCGCGACCTGATGGTGTTTCAGCTGCGCACCGATGACGGCCAACCCTCGCAATGGTCGGCCGGCAAGATCGTGCACCCCGACGGCCACTCACGCACGCTGGAACGCAACGATTTCAGCCTGACGCCGCAGCGCCGCTGGCGCGATGCGCAAGGGCATCGCTGGCCGCTTGAATGGACGGTTGATGTCCCTGAAGAAGGTCTGAAGCTGAAAGTGGAGTCCCGATTTGATGACCAGCGCTGGACCGGATCGGTCAGCTACTGGGAGGGCGCCGTGCGGGTTCTTGATGCCGACAGCGGCCGGACACTCGGACACGGCTACCTTGAGCTGAGCGGCTACGCCGACTGAAGCGGCAGGCCGAAGGCCGGCCTGCCGCCATATCCGGCGCTAGTTGTCAGATTGGATAGCGTGAAATGGCCGCCAGGTCACCGCGTCCGGGAATGTCCGCGCGCCTGACCGCCAGCACGGTGGCCCCGGTGCGCAGGGCGCGCCCGGCAATTTCGTCCACGATCCCGTAGTTGATGGCATCGCCCGCCGAGTCAAACGTCACCTCACCGGTTTCCTCGTCAATCAGCCCGTCAACCACGCTGTCAATGTCAACCAGCACGGTGTCAATGCCGCCGAATGTGGCCAGCCGCGCCGCATCGGTAATATCAGTGGTGGTGCGCTGCTGGCCGCTGCGCTGTTCGAACAGACGGTGAAATTCCTGAATGCGCTCGTCGTAGTGGTCATCAAGAATGGGGCGAGCGGCCTTTTCGAGCTCCTGCGGCGCCAGGTGGTCCGGGTTGCCGGCAATGGTTTTTGCAAGAAACTCAACATCGCTCAAACCGCGAAACAGGGCTTCCATGGGCTGGGCCGCCGCCAGCACCACGGGCAGCCCCGACTCTCTCATCAGCGGCCTGAGCGCCGCCGACACCTTGCGCACATAGCGCCCCAGGTGAAAGTCCTCGCCATGGGTGCCGTGGCGATGCCCGGCGCCGGTGTAGTTTTTTGCCGATCCGCGGCTGCCAACGGCGGCAGCATTTTCAGGCAGGTTGGGCACTTCAATTTCAGCCGCCGGCAGGTCGGGCGATATCTCGATAAGGCGCGCCGAGTTTTCAGAGATGGCCAGCACATGCGCTGCCTGCGGAAACGTAATGGCGCGCAGCAGCGGCTTGATGTGAAAGCGGTCCGACACTTCCACGTTTTCAACCAGCTTGTTGGCCAGCCGATAGGTGCGCATGGAATCCGGCGTCGCCAGAATAGCCAGGCTGTTGGCCTGGTGTGACCAAAAATCGTTGTCGGCCAGCAAACTGTCAAACTGCTCTTGCAGCGGCCATATGCGGCGCTTGTCAAACGATTCCGCTTCCAGCTGGGCAACGGCTTTTTTGACCAGGTTGCCAAGCGCAATGCGGCTGGCCTCCGTCTCGCGGCTGACCGGCGTGGTGGGCAGATAAATTGAAACACAGGCGTCGGCCCGCTCAAGATCAAGTTCGCCAAGTTCCCTGGCGGTGGGGATGTCTACATAATGCACAACTGCTTCCTCCAGTTTGTCGCACCGCGTCTGCCGCGGGCGCATTTTTTTAAAATCAGGCCACCCGGGTGGCAATTCAAATGTTGTCTGTCAGTTGATCCAGCCGGCGATCAGCATCAGGCTCATGACGGCCAGCCACAGCACCAGCATGCGCCAGGCAAGCTGGTGCCCGCGCCTGACCCCGTCGGCAATCGAGTCGGCATCGGCCAGGGCAGCCGCGGCCGCATATTCAAGCAGGCGCGGAGAAATGGCCCACCAGGCGTATTTGCGGTGATAGTTTTTCCACACGGCTGCAATTCTGTCCAGGTCCGTCACCAGGCCCAGCGTCAGCATCATCAGCAGCAAAACCGGCCATTCCAGCACCCGGCGCAAGCGCCTGAGCCAGTCAAGCTCGGCCGCTGACAGGCGATTTCGCAAAATGGCCTGCTGGCAAAAACGATACAGCAAGGCGCCAACAATGCCCAGCAGCACAAACCAGAACACAACGGCAAACCAGCGTGTGCAGGCCGTGCGCATGACAGCCGCTCCGGCCGCTGCCGGGGAGTCTGCATTGGCAACGCCCAGCAGGCGAGCGGCCGCCTGGCCGTCGAAGTCTTCGGCCTCGTCAAGTACGCGTTTGACGTCCCGGTCCAGATCACGCGGCCCCAGCGTATAAACAAAAACAAGCAGGGCCAGCAGCGGCCGGCCCAGTCCGCCCGGCAGCCAGTAAAACAATGCTGTCAGCAGCCAGGCGCAGACAAGCGCCAGAAGCACAATCACCAGCACGGCGCGCACGGCCGGCCGGCCCGGATGATTTTCCAGCTGGCGCACCGGCCACAGCAGCCATTCAAAACTTCTCCAGCGGCCAAAAAGTGCCAGATAATGGCTCAGCATCAGGCCGAGCAGAACAATCAGAATGGTCATGCCGTGCGCCCCGGGAAGCAGCGCATTGAAACGGCGGCGTGTTCTTCAATACCGAAGCGGCTGACTGGCGCTTTTTGAATGGTCACGGCGGCGGCACAACCAGGCACCCGGCCCTACCCCATGCCGAATGACGAGCCGCAGCCGCAAGTGGTGTTGGCGTTGGGATTGCGAATGACAAACCGGGCGCCCTGCAGGCTTTCGCTGTAGTCAACCTCTGCCCCTTCAAGATACTGAAAGCTGAGCGGGTCCACCACCAGGGCAACCTCGTCGCGCCGGATGGTGATGTCACCGTCTTCAGTCTGCTCATCGAAAGTGAAGCCGTACTGAAAGCCCGAGCAGCCGCCGCCGGTAATATAAACGCGCAGCTTGAGCGCCGGATTGCCTTCCTCAAGAATCAGCTCACGAACCTTGGCAGCGGCGGCCGGGCTGAAAATCATCGGCTCGGTACTACTCATCAATGCGTCCTCGCGAAAAATCCGGCGGTTGTTTCGACAGGCCGGAGCAATGATCGTTTCATGATGAAGTCATTGTGCCGCAAACGGAACCAAAAATGGCACAAAAAAAGAGCGGCCTGACGGCCGCTGCAAAACATAGTGCCCCAAACCGGATGGATGGCACGATTGTTATTTTTGTTCCACGAGGAAGAACCCATGAAAAATTTGTGACGTGCGCGTTAGTTATACCTTGCCCGGGAACACGGGTCAAGTTGCGTCCAGCGGTGCGCATGCGTGAAAATACTTGATGTTCATGCTTTTGGAGCGGATTCATGAAGTGGGTTGAGGCCTTTCACGTCATTTTTGTGGTCACCTGGTTTGCCGGGCTGTTCTACCTGCCCAGGCTGTTTGTCTATGCAGCCGAAAACCCTGACGAACAAACGTTGTCCCTGCTGCGCACCATGCAAAGGCGGCTGATGGGCATCACCCATATCGGCGCAGCGCTGGCTGTAATCTTTGGCCTGACCAAACTGGTCGCCAACCCCGGCTACCTGCAGGACGGGCTGTGGATGCACATCAAGCTGCTGTTGGTGGCCGGACTGATCGGCTACCACGTGTGGTGCCGCCAGCTGGTCAGGGCCTTTGCCCACGGACGCAACCGGCACAGCTCAAAATGGTACCGCTGGTTCAATGAGGTGCCGGCCCTCTTTCTGGTCGCCATCGTCATTCTGGTGGTGGTCAAGCCGTTCTGATCTTCAGTCCAGCTTTCCGGCTGCCAG
>DATGTG010000013.1:0-3276 GCA_035301965.1 Wenzhouxiangella sp.
TGATCAAATGGACGATTGCGGGACTGATTCTGGCCGGCTTTGTTGCCAGCATTCTTTACGTCCACTTTCGCGGAAAGGTGCGCTACGGCTTTTTTCGCCAGCTGTCGGACGGCAACAACTTCCTGGCGCCTATCAACGTAATCATGTATCTGTTTTCGCGCCTGCCCGAGCAGCCCTTTCACGACGAGGCGGCTTTTCCCGAGCTGGCCGTCATCCGCGAAAACTGGCAGATGATTCGCGACGAGGGACTGGCGCTTGAAGACCACATCCGAGCGTCCGACAAGCGCGATGATGCCGGCTTCAATTCGTTTTTCAGGCGCGGCTGGAAGCGTTTTTATCTCAAGTGGTACGGCGACAGCCACCCGTCCGCCGAGCAGCTGTGCCCCGCCACCACAAGACTTCTGGCCGGCATCCCCAGCGTAAAGGCCGCCATGTTCGCCCAGCTGCCGGCCGGCAGCAAACTTATGCGCCACCGCGACCCCTACGCCGGCGCCATCCGCTATCACCTGGGCCTGCACACGCCCAACGACGACCGGTGCTATATCGATGTCGACGGCCAGAAACACAGCTGGCGCGACGGCCAGGCCGTGCTGTTTGATGAGACCTTCATCCACTATGCCCACAACAACACCGACAAGGACCGGCTGATTTTGTTTTGCGACATTGAGCGACCGCTTAAAACCCGTCCGGTACGCGCCTTCAACCGCTGGTTCAGCCGCACCGTCATGGCCGCCGCCGCCTCACCCAACACCGACCAGGACAGCACCGGGCTCGTCAACCGGCTGTTTGGAAAAATCTACGCGCTGCGCGAAAGGGGCAAGGCGCTCAAGGAATTCAACAAGCCCCTGTATCTGATCGTCAAGTGGGCGCTGCTGGCCCTGCCGCTGGCGCTGTTTTTGCTGTTTGTATGGTGGCTGTAATCTGATGAACGACAACGCATCGGCAAGGCGGGCGGGCGACCGCTCGCGTCCTGCCGCCCCTGCCCGGGTCATTACCGAAACCCGCTTCTTTCCGCTGGCCAGCGCCTACGGCGCTTTTGTGCTGCCGCTGTTTGTGCTGGGCTGGACGGGCCGCTGGGACATGCTGCCGGGGCTGACCACCGCCACCGGTCATGCCCACGAGCTGTTTTTTGGCTATGCGCTGGCGGTGGTCACCGGGTTTCTGGTCAACCGCATCGAGCCCGACCGGCTGTGGATGCTGATCGGGCTGTGGGTGGCGGCCCGGCTGACCTATTTGACGCTTCCGGGCAGCGTGCTGGCCATGACTTTCAACGCCGCCTTTGCCGCTGGTGTGGCTGCCACGGCGGCACCACGCTTCATGAAGGCCGCCAAGAAATGGCGCAACAAGCTCACCGGGCCGCTGGTCATCGCCATTTGCCTGGCGGCGGTCATTTTTCAGCTGCTGGCGCTGGCCGGGCGCGGCGCGGGCCTGTACGCCGTGCTGGGCGAGGCGGTGGTGCTGTTTGCCATGCTCATGCTGTTTTTCGGCGGCCGCATGATTGCGCCGGCGGCCGCCGGCGTTATAGAAGGCTCGGGCGGTGCCCTGACGGCCCGGGTTCAGCCGCGCGTTGAAAGCGTGATTTTGCTGGCCATGATTGCAGCCGTGGCCAGCGCGCCCTTTGAACTGCTGGCGACGCTGCACGGGCTGGCGCTGACAGTCGCCGGGCTGTTTGCGCTCATTCGCCTGCTGCGCTGGAAAATGTGGCGCTGTCTGCAGCGCGCCGATCTGGTGGGCCTGGGCACCGGCTACGCCTGGCTGAGCGCCGGACTGATTCTGCTGGGCCTGAGCCGCGGGTTTGATCTGGGCCTGCCGCCGGGCCAGGCGGTGCACGCCATTACCGTCGGCGCGCTGGGCACGCTGACGGCCAGCGTCATGCTGCGCACCCGCCTGCTGCGGCTGCGCGTGCCGCTGGAGCAGCTGCGCGTCGCCTTCTGGTCAATCACCGCGCTGATGTCCGTGGCGGCACTGGCGCGCATGCTGTTTGGGCATCAGCAAGGGGCGCTGATGCTGGCAGCGCTGGCCTGGATGGCGGCCCTGCTCATCCTGCTGATTGTGCTGACCGTCCACCGGCGCAAGTATCAGCGCCCGTCCCACCCCGGATGCTCAAAATAGCTGCCGTAGGTGCGCAGCACCTGGTGCAGCTGGTGCAAACCGTCGTGCGCATCGTCTGATTCGCGCAGCTTGACCGCAGCGCCCACGGCGGCCGCCAGCAGCTTGTGCAGTTCGGCGTCCGGCTCGGCCGGCAGGCCGCAGTTGGCAAACATGAAGTTGACCCTGTCGTTGATGACGTCGGCCAACTCTGCGGCACTGCGGCTGTCAAATTCGCCATCCTCGAATGCCCGGTGATGCTGCCCAAACGCTTCGTTGAGTTCGCCCATGCCCTGCCGCAGGGGCTCGTCGGTGGCCCACTTGCCGCCATCGGCCGGGCGCTGCAGCGGCTCCATCTTGGCGCTGGCTGAATGGTCGTGGTGGTCGTGGTGGGCGTCGTGCGAATGATCGCCCGCCTGGGCACCGGCCAAGGACGCGCCGGCCAGGGCCAGAACAAAAACCGCAATGAAACGCATGCTCATGATTTGAATGCTCCTCAAGTGATTGTGCATTTCAGGTACATGTTGAGACTGGTGCCGACCCTTGCAAGCACCCGCCTGTGTCTGTCGCTCAAATGGTGCCCAGCTCCCTGCGCACCAGCCCGGCCAGATATTGGGCATAGCGATCCAGATAGCTCTGCCCCTGATCACGGCCCGACAGCCACGGGTTCATGAGCGTGTGGCGCAGCAGAAAGATGCTGTCGGCCTGATCGCCGCTGTCATCGGGATCGGCCACAAAGGTGGACAGGTCAAGATCCAGCTCGGCCATGATGCGCTCGGCCGCATCGTCCACAACGGTCTGGCGGTGCACCAGCGTGCGCGAGCCAAAGAACTGGCGGTCGTGAATGGCCACGCCCTCGGCCACGCTCAGGTTGTCGTACAGGCGGCGCCCAAAGGTGTTCATGCGACCCAGCGAGCGGTTGCCCGCCGGGTTGATGGCCAGACAGACCAGGTTGGTATCGGGCTGGAACGGCACCGCCACGCGGGCGATGCCGTCGAGGCGTTCGCGCAGCTGCTCGATCAGGTCGAAGAAGTACTCGCAGTTGCGCACGGTTTCGGCGCACAAGCGGCCGAAATTGTCGGCATCGAGCGGCAGCACGCGATGACTGAGCCACGCGCCGGCCGGCGCGGCACCGGGCTTGGAGCCTTCCAGAATGTACTGGCCCAGATTGCGGAAGCGGCGCTCGTA
>DATGTG010000014.1:0-3786 GCA_035301965.1 Wenzhouxiangella sp.
GTCTTCCCCGAAATTGCCGGACAGCATGCCGGCTACCTTGCCGAGCAGCTGCACGCCTGGCGCGAGGGCAAGCGCCACGGAGACCCGCAGGGGCTGATGCATGCGGTGGCGCAGCGCATGGATGATGCACAGATTGAAGCCGTGGCTGCATGGCTGAGCCGGCAGGCCCCACTGGCTGACGGCCAGGGAGGTTCACAATGAAAACTTTTGACCGATCCGGTTTTGACACGTCGGCGCGTATAGGCAAGCTGGCGGCTGCGGTAGCGCTGCTGACGACCGCCGTGATTTGGGTGGCGCTGGCCGTGGCGCAGGACTCCTCTTCGGGCAGCGCGGATTCGGCGCATGACGATGACGTGCTGGCCCGACTCGCGGCGATGGCGCCGACAGCGTCGCCGCCGACCGATGATGAGTTTGTGCACATACCGCCCACCATGGATGACCTTGAAGCATCGGATTTTGCGCCGCAGCTCAAGGAAGCCATCCGGCGCGGCCATGATCTGTTCGTCAACACCCAGCAGCTGCGCGGCAAGAACGTGTTCAACGACATGAACTGCGTCAGCTGCCACATGGGCGAAGGGCGCCTGCCGTTTGCCGGCCCGGTGTGGCCGGCGGCGGTCGTGCTGCCCAACTACCGCCCCAAGAATGACCACGTCAACTCGCTTGAAGAGCGCATTGCCGGCTGCTTTTCATTTTCCATGAACGGCCAGCCGCCCGAATACGGCAGCGATGACATGCTGGCGCTGGTGGCCTATCACCGCTGGCTGGCCAAAGGCGTGCCCATTTACCAGTCGGGGCAGAACATGTATGGCCGCGGCTATGGCGATGTGCCCGAGCCGGAGCTGGCGCCCGATGCCGAACGCGGCCGGCAGGTGTATACAGAACACTGCGCTGTCTGCCACGGCGATGACGGTCAGGGACTGAGCGTGCGCGATGACGTGGTGTTTCCCCCGCTGTGGGGCGATAGTTCGTACAACTGGGGTGCGGGCATTGTGCGCGTTCATTCACTGGCGGCATTTGTGCAGAACAACATGCCGCTGGGCAGCCCCGGAACGCTCACCGACCAGCAGGCCTGGGACGTAGCGCGCTATATCAACGGCCACGAGCGTCCGCAGGACCCGCGCTACACCGGCGATGTAAAGGAAACCCGTGAAAAATACCTGGACACCTTCCACAAGCACACGCTGTACGGCACCGAGGTGGATGGAAAGCTTCTGGGCGATCACGACAACGTCGGCGAAAAGGACTTTCTCAAGCCGGACGTGCTGCGCCCGCGCAGCTTCAAGGGGCCGAAAGACAACGACTGACTGATTCAGGCCGGCGTGGCTTTGTCACGCCGGCCATGCGGGCGCCCGGCAGCCCGTATAACCAGCCTCAGTTGGCAAAGGCCGGTTGCCATTCGGGCTTGAGCCATTCGCTGAAAACAGCCGCCGGCACCTCGACGGTCTGCGTACCGTACACATACGGAGCCACCTGGTAGGGCGGGAAGATGAGCTCCAGACTGGTGGCCGGGCCGTCGTCTTCGGCCGCAATGTTGAACTCGGCAAAATTCTCCGCGACCGGCTCAAGTCCGTCATCCAGCATTTGCGTCATGTTCTCCCGCCATTCCGCCTGCGCCTCGGCCGAGGCTTCATCGTCGCCGGGCGCGTGTTCCGACAGGGTGTCGGCAAGCTGGTCGCGGGAATAGGCCGACAGCGCCATCAGCGCGGCCTGCGGATCGTCAAACAGATCTGTAATTTCAACGATTTCGCCGCGGCTTGCGCTGTAGACAAAACCGCCCTCTATGGGGACAGGATGTGCGCCCCCGGTGTCCATGAAACCCTGCAGACGCACGCTGGTGAAGCCCTGGCTGCGGCCGGCCAGCTGATAGTCGAGGCGCAGCTCGTAGCGGCGCTCGGCCAGCTCGGGAAATTCATCGGGGTCGGGAAGGGCGCTTGTGAATTCCTGCCTGGCGCGTTCGCTGTTGGCCTCCAGAATGGCCTGCAGCCCGGCTTCGGATTCGTCCAGCCCGGGGTAGGAAATATTGACCTCCTGGTGGACTTCCCGGCTTTGATTGCGGCTCCGGTCAAGACCCTGATCTCGGTCGATTGCGGAAGATGATTGCGTTTGACGCTGCTTGTCGCCCGTTGACGACGGTTCGCTGCAGCCGGCCAGTATCAGCACAGCGGCAACGCACAGAACGCAAATGAAAAAACGACGGGGAAATGGTGTGCTCATGAGGCCTCCGGGGCGCAGTGAAAAAGCATGCCGTTATTGATGGTGTGCTTATCGCGGATTTTGCCTGTTTGTCGGACCGGCTGTGCCACTAATCGCATGCCCACCCGGACGGCCGGCCAGATTGACATTATGCATGCTGCGACAGGGACAGGACTTGAGGTATGGCATGCCGCCGGTTTTCGAAATGGATACAGTGGTGGTTTTCATCATGGTCAGGACGATTGCCGGGGTGTGTGCAGCTGTGGCGGATACAAGGCCGTACAAAAGATGTTGTAAATCAATCCAAAAAGGCAATGACAATGATCAATGAGACCATGAATACATTCGCAGAGTTTCACCAGCGATCGGCCAGCGCGCTGACCGGCGCAGTGCTGATGCTGGCAACGCTGGGCTCGCTTTTGGGCGCCCTGCCGGCAGCAGCCGGCAACCATGCCCAGCTGGCTGACACGGTCAGGCAGGCCATGGCGGGCGACCGCAGCGATGCCTGTCTGGCAGTGGCGGTTGTTGACGGCGATGATGTGAAACAGGCTTTTGTGTGCGCCGATGACGATGACGAATCGCGCATTGGCCCCGCTGCGGCCTTCGAGATCGGCTCGGTCACAAAAACCATGACCGCTACGCTGCTCGCGGCGCTGATTGACGCGGGCCGGGCATCGCTGGATGATGCGCTGGAAGATGACCTGCCCGACGGCACGAAGGCACCCGAATGGCAGGGCCGGCCCATTCTGCTCAGGCATGTGGTCACCCACAGTTCGGGCCTGCCGCCGCTGCCACCAGGCGTGGATATGATCAATCCCATGGATCCGTATGCCGACATGAAGCCGCAGGACGTCATTGAATCTCTTGGACGCGTTGCGCTGGACGGGCCGCCGGGCGAGCGGCCGGGCTATTCCAATTTTGCCTTCATGCTGCTGTCGCAGACGCTGGAAAACAGATCCGGAACGGATTTTGAAACGCTGTTGCACCGAGAGCTGTTCAAGCCGCTGGGCATGAAAAACGCCTATATCACCCGCCGGCCCGAAGGAATTGAATCAGTGACCGGGCACTGGCCGGGCGGGCAGGTGGTTTCCGCCTGGAATTTTCCTTCCGGCATGGCGGGTGTGGGCGGCGTGCGCGCCACGCTCGACGACATGGTGGCCTGGGCGCAGGCCCAGAATGATCCGGACACCGACACCGCCATTGGACGCGCCATTGCGCTGACGCACAACAGTGTTGAGGTTGCCGAGCCGCTGGCCGAAGGCATGGGCTGGTTCATTCGCGGCGAAGGCAAGGACCGCACGCTGTTGCACGAGGGCGGCACCGGCGGTTTTTCATCCGTGGTGGTCTTTCAGCCCGCAAGCAAACGCGGCGTGGTGGTGCTGGCGGACACGGCGCTGACCGACAGCGGCGGCCTGGGCGGGCTGGGCATGCATTTGCTGGATGGTTCTGTGCCGCTGCCCGAGCCCGCTCGCCCGGCAGAGGCCGACGAGGCGCTGCTGGACGCTCTGGCCGGAAACTACAGGCTGTCGGGCGGGCTGACCATGGAGCTGACGCATGAAAATGGCGATCTCTACATCCAGGCCACCGGCCAGC
>DATGTG010000015.1:0-25872 GCA_035301965.1 Wenzhouxiangella sp.
CGGCAGCTGCAGGCCGAGCTGAAGGCGCGTGCGCGTATATCCCGCTGCGCGCCCGGTGGCTACAGCAGGCCGGAAGAGTTTATTTCAGACCTGCTTGCGGTGCGGGATTCCCTGATTGCCGACGGCGATGCCAATGTCTCCGACGGTGAGCTTGATGATCTGATCCGGCTGGTTCAGACCTTCGGGTTTCATCTGGCCCATCTGGACGTGCGCCAGGAATCGTCGCGCCATGAAAGCTGCGTGGCGGCGCTGCTCAGGGCCGGAGGTGAATGCGCAGATTATCTTGCGCTGGCGGAAGATGAGCGCCTGGCGTTGCTGACCCGCCTGCTGTCCGGAGATGATCATGAAATGCCCCTTGACGCCGGTTTCAGCAGTGATGTGGAAGAGACCCTCGACACCTTCCGTCTGATGGGGGAAATGACCCGGGCGCTGGGCAGGGAAGCCTTTGGTGCCTATATCATTTCCATGACCCATGAAGCCAGCCACGTGCTTGAGGTGTGCTGGCTGGCCAGCCTGTTTGGGCTGGCGGGCCGCCGCGCCGACGGCTGGTTCTGTCATTTGCAGATCAGCCCGCTGTTTGAAACCATTGACGACCTCAAGCGCATAGAGCCGGTGCTGGGCAGGCTGCTCGGGAACAGGGTTTACCGGGCACTGCTTGCCGCCGGTGGCAATGTCCAGGAAATCATGCTGGGCTATTCCGACTCGTGCAAGGACGGCGGCATACTGGCTTCCGGCTGGCGCCTCTATCTGGCCCAAAAGCAGGTGGTTGCGCTGTGTGACCAGCACGATGTAACGCCAAGACTTTTCCACGGACGTGGCGGCAGCATTGGGCGGGGCGGGGGCTCCACCCGTGAGTCCATTCGTTCCCAACCGCCTGACACGGTGCGCAATCGCATCAAGTTTACCGAGCAGGGCGAGATGATTTTTTACCGCTACAGCAACCCCGAAACCGCAGTCCATGAGCTGACTGTGGGGCTGACCGGGGTGCTTGAGGCCGGGCTGCGCAGCAACCGGGACAGGCCCGTGTTCCGGGCCGCCATGGACCAGTTGTCGGAGCATGGCGAGCGGTTTTATCGGCAGTTGACGGAAGAGACGCCCGGCTTTCTCGACTTTTTCTACCAGGCCACGCCGGTGGATGAAATCGGCATGCTCAATATCGGCTCGCGACCCAGTCACCGGTCGGGTAAAAAGCGCGGCAAGGACTCATTGCGGGCCATTCCCTGGGTGTTTGGCTGGGCCCAGGCGCGCATTGCCCTGCCGGGCTGGCTGGGCGTGGGCACGGCGTTTGAGCGTTTGCGCGCCAGCGCGCCCGGCAACGGTGAACTGCTGGGGCAAATGTATCGCGAGTGGCCTTTTTTCCGGGCGTTCATGAACAACACGCAAATGGTGCTTTTCAAGGCGGATATGGCCATTGCCCGTGAATACGCCGCGCTTTGTTCCGATGCCGAAACGGGGCGCAGAATCCACGCCCTGCTGGCCGAAGAATACGAGCGCGCGTGTCGCGAGGTGCTGCGGGTGACCGGCGGGCAAAAATTGCTGGATGACGATCCTTCGCTGGCGCTGTCGCTTGGCCGCCGCAGCCCCTATCTGGACCCGCTCAACTACATTCAGGCAAACCTGCTGGCGCGGCGCCGTTCAGGCATGGAGTCGGCGGATGAAGACATCGGCCTGGATGCGCTGCTCAGAACCATCAACGGCATTGCGGCGGGCATGCGCAACACCGGGTGAAAGCGCCCGGCTGCGTTCCGGGTCTTCCAGCCGCTTGCAACGCAATAAAAAACCCCGCCGGCTGTCCGGCGGGGTTTGATGGCTTGTGCCACGGGTTGGCGGGTGGCTTACATCATGCCGCCCATTCCACCCATACCGCCCATGCCGCCCATTCCACCCATGTCGCCACCGTCATCCTTCTGCGGGATTTCGGCAATGGCCGCTTCGGTGGTGATCATCAGGCCGGCCACGGAAGCCGCGTTTTGCAGCGCTGTGCGGGTGACCTTGGTGGGGTCGAGAATACCGGCATCAATCATGTCGGTAAAATCGTCACTGGCAGCGTTGTAGCCGTAATTGCCCTTGCCTTCGGCCACCTGGGCCAGAATAACGGAAGCCTCGCCGCCGGAGTTGGCAACAATCTTGCGCAGCGGCTCTTCCATGGCGCGCAGCGTAATGCGCACACCAACATTCTGGTCTTCGTTGTCGCCCTTGAGATCGGCGATGGCGTTGCGCGCGCGCACCAGGGCGGTGCCGCCGCCGGGGACCACGCCTTCTTCAACGGCAGCGCGGGTGGCGTGCAGAGCGTCTTCAACGCGGGCCTTCTTTTCTTTCATCTCGACTTCAGTGGCCGCGCCAACCTTGATCACGGCTACGCCGCCGGCCAGCTTGGCAACGCGCTCCTGGAGCTTTTCGCGATCGTAGTCGGAGGTGGCGTCTTCAATCTGGGCGCGGATCTGGCCAACGCGTCCTTCAATGGCGGCCGCATCGCCGGCACCATCGATGATGGTGGTGTTTTCCTTGTCGATCTGCACCTTCTTGGCCGAGCCGAGCTGCTCGATGGTGGCCTTTTCAAGGCTCAGTCCAACCTCTTCGGAAATGACCTCACCACCGGTCAGAACAGCCATGTCTTCGAGCATGGCCTTGCGGCGGTCGCCGAAGCCGGGTGCCTTGACGGCCGCCACCTTGACGGTGCCGCGCAGATTGTTGACCACCAGGGTGGCCAGCGCTTCGCCTTCAATGTCTTCGGCGCAGATCAGCAGGCTGCGCGACTGCTTGGCCACGCCTTCGAGAATGGGCAGCAGGTCGCGAACGTTGGAGATCTTCTTGTCGTGCAGAAGAATGTACGGGTTTTCGAGCTCAACCTGCATGGTCTGCTGGTCGGTCACGAAGTAGGGGGACAGGTAGCCGCGATCGAACTGCATGCCTTCAACAACCGAAAGCTCGTTGTCGAGCGACTGGCCTTCCTCAACCGTGATGACGCCTTCCTTGCCAACCTTTTCCATGGCTTCGGCAATGATCTTGCCGACTTCTTCATCGGAGTTGGCCGAAATGGTGCCAACCTGGGCGATGGCCTTGTCGGTGTCGCACGGGGTTGACAGCTTCTTGAGCTCTTCAACCGCAGCGCGGGCGGCCTTGTCGATGCCGCGCTTGAGATCCATGGGATTCATGCCGGCAGCAACGGCCTTGAGGCCTTCGCGCAGCAGTGAGTGGGCCAGCACGGTGGCTGTGGTGGTGCCGTCACCGGCAGAGTCGGAGGTCTGCGAGGCGACTTCCTTGATCATCTGGGCGCCCATGTTCTCGAACTTGTCTTCAAGCTCGATTTCCTTGGCCACCGAGACGCCGTCCTTGGTCATGGTGGGCGCACCGAAGCTCTTTTCGAGCACAACGTTGCGGCCCTTGGGGCCGAGCGTTACGCTGACTGCACGAGCCAGGGTGTCCACACCGCGCAAAATGCCGTTGCGGGCATCTTCTGAAAAACGTACTTCTTTAGCGCTCATTGGTTTGTTTCCTTAATAAACTGTTCGTTGCTTGAGTATCAGATTGGCAGAGCCGGCCGGGTCAGGATTCGATGATTGCCATGATGTCGTCTTCACGCATCACCAGCAGTTCTTCATCGTTGACCTTGACCTCGGTGCCGGAGTACTTTCCGAACAGAACCGTGTCGCCGACCTTGACATCCAGGGCGCGCTGCTGGCCATCGTCCAGCACCTTGCCGTTGCCCACGGCGATGACTTCACCGCGTGCCGGTTTTTCGGTGGCGCTGTCGGGAATGACAATACCGCCCGGGGTGGTGCGCTCTTCTTCCATGCGCTTGACGATCACTCGATCATGCAAGGGACGCAGTTTCATGGGTTTATCTCCCTGTAACTCGATTGTTGAAAACAAAGGTTGATTGCAAATAGGCGATCCGGACACCGGCATGCCGCCGATGAATCCCGATCAGCCTGACCTGATGGGCACGACCGCAACTTTGGCAAGCGTGCGGTATCGTGCCGGCTCGAACTGGCAAATGGTGTCCGCTCCGATGCATTTCAAGGCCGCAGGTGCGTTTGGGGTCACTTTTTTGTTGTTGTCGGGCCAAGCTGTCAAAATAGCGTATAAACAGGGACTTTCGATCAAGGAGACAAAGTGGACAACGAGGTGTGTGTGGTGATGACGACCTGCCCGGATGCGGCAAGCGCGGAACAACTGGCCGGGGTTCTGGTCGAATGCAGGCTGGCAGCCTGTGTTTCCCTAGGTTCGGAGATAACTTCGGTGTATCCGTGGCAGGGGCGTATTGAACGGGAGCGCGAGATTCCGCTGACCATCAATACCACCAGGGGCCGGGTTGACGAGCTGAAGAAACAGCTGATTGCAAATCACCCCTACGACGTACCCGAGCTGCTGGTTGTGCCGGTTGTCGAAGGGCTGGACACCTACCTGAACTGGATCCGGGACTGGACTCGATGATTAGAAATCTGGTGGCGGCGCTGGCGCTGCTTGTTGTTGCAACACCGCAGGCGGCCAATGCCCAGATTAATCCGAATGATCTGCTGCCCGTGGAAGAGGCCTTTGCGCTTGACGCCACAATCAGCGGCAGCGAACTGGAACTTGAATGGACCATCGCCGAAGGCTACTACCTGTATCGCCATGCGTTCGAGTTTGAGTCGCTGGATGACGAGGTTGAATTCGGCGCCCCCGCCATACCCGATGGCGAAACCACGGTTGATGATTTTTTTGGTGAAACCGAAACCTATCGCGGCCGCGTTGCGGTGCGGATTCCCGTGGAACATGCCGGCAGCGGCGCCAGCCTGCAGGCACGAATAGGGTTTCAGGGCTGCGCCGATGTTGGCGTATGCTATCCGCCCCATCACCAGACGGTCGCGCTTGAGCTGCCGGCCGATGTGTCGTCGCCGACTGAAGCGCCGGCGTCTTCCGGGCAGTTGTTTGACTCTTCGCCCGCCATCAGCGCCAGCGGCGGCCTGGATGGGCTGCTGGGCAACACCACGGCGCAGCAGGCCCTGCCGCCCGAGCGGGCCTTTCAGGTGGAGGCCATTGCCGATGGCCCCGGCAGCATACTGGTGCGCGCCACGCCGGCATCCGGCTACTACCTGTATCGCGAAAGCTTTTCCTTTGCGATTGACGACGAACAGGTCGCTGTTGCATCCGCGCAGCTTCCTGAAGGCGAGCTGACCACCGACGAATATTTTGGCCGCACCCGGGTTTATTTCGATCAGGTGGAAATCCCGGTGCTCGTGGAACGCTCTTCATCACAGGCGCGTGAAGTTGACCTGGAAGTCAATTTTCAGGGCTGTCTGGATGGCGGCATCTGCTACCCGCCAATGACGCGCCAGCTGGGGGTGAAGCTGCCGGAAGCCGATGAGTCTGATCTGACAGAGCCTGGAGATGCCGGAGCCGCCGGCTCTGAATCAGCGGCTGACGGCGAGGCGGCCGGCAAAGCCGCAGACACTGCAGCCGGCGACAAGAATATCGTGCAATCCGGCACGCTGCCTCCGGCCTCGGAGCAGGATCGTCTGGCCGCGGCCCTGGGCGGCAGTCCGCTGCTGGCCATGGGACTGTTTTTGCTGGCCGGCATCCTGCTGGCGTTTACCCCTTGCGTATTTCCCATGGTGCCCATTCTGTCGGGGCTGATCGCCGGTGAGGGCGATCGCATGACCGGCGGGCGCGCGTTTCGTCTGTCGCTGGTCTATGTCCTGGCCATGGCGGTGGTCTACACCCTGTTCGGTGTGGTGGCCGGGCTGTTTGGCCACAATCTGCAGGCCGTGTTTCAGCATCCGGTCATTCTGGTGTCCTTTGCCGCTTTGTTCGTGGCGCTGTCATTTTCCATGTTTGGCTTCTACGAGCTGCAGCTGCCGTCGTCCATCCAGACCCGGCTCAATGAGCTTTCGAGCCGGGCCGAGGGCGGCACGCTGATGGGCGCTGCCATCATGGGTGCGCTGTCGGCCCTGGTGGTGGGGCCCTGCGTGGCGCCCGCCCTGATGGGCGCGCTGATCTACATCGGCCAGACCGGTGATGCCATCCTTGGCGGCTTGGCTCTGTTTGCCATGGCCATGGGTATGGGCATTCCGCTGGTCATATGGGGCACGTCCGCCGGCAAGCTCCTGCCGCGCAGCGGGGCCTGGATGGAAGCTGTCAAGGCCGTATTCGGCGTTGGCCTGCTGGCGCTGGCCATATGGATGCTGGAGCGGGTTTTGCCGGCGGCTGTCGGCATGCTGCTGTGGGGCGCGCTGGCCATTGGCAGCGGCGTCTGGCTGGGCGCACTCGCAAGGCTTCCGGCTGATGTTGGCGGCTGGCGCAAGCTGTGGCAGAGCCTGGGTTTCATGCTGCTGCTGTTCGGCGCCATACAGTTTGTCGGCGCGTTGTCCGGCGGTCACGACTGGATGCGCCCCCTGCATCATCTTGCCGGTGGCGGCAGCGGCGCTGCGTCACAGCCGGCGCCGGAGTTTCACCGGGTTGAAAACCTGGAGCAGCTGCAGGCTGCCGTGGCGGCGGCCGACACGCCGGTGTTTCTGGACTTTTACGCCGACTGGTGCGTGGACTGTGTGCGCATGGAGCGACGTACATTTCCGGACCCGCAGGTGGCCGGGCGGTTGGGCAACTTCACCTTGCTCAAGGCTGACATTACCGCCTACAACGACGATCACAAGGCCATGCTGACCCATTTCGGGCTGATCGGCCCACCCGCCTACCTGTTCTTCAAGGATGGTGAGGAGCTGGAAGCCTTCCGCATGTTCGGGTTTATGCCGCCGTCCGATTTTGTCCAGCTTTTGGATACGGTGGCGCCGTGACGGGCTGGCGCCTGTGGGTGTCGGTGGTGATTTTTGGCGTGCTGGCCGGCGCAGGCCTGGCGTGGTTTACCAACAGCCAGACGCAGCAGGTTGACAGGCCGGTGGTTGGCATTGCCGAAGGCGAAGCACAGCCCGGTTTTGAATTGGCGGACTTGAACGGCGAGCCGGTGTCCGACGGTGACTTTGAGGGCCGCGCCATGCTGGTCAATTTCTGGGCCACCTGGTGTGCACCCTGCCGGCGCGAAATGCCACTGCTGGCGGCTGTCAGCAAAAAGCACGAAGATGAGCTTGCCGTCATCGGCATTGCCATGGATGACGCCGCGCGGGTGCGTGAATTTGTTGATGAACTGGACATTGACTACACGATACTGGTCGGCATGAATGACGTTCTTGAAACGCAAAGGACGTGGGGCAACGGCGCCGGCGCTCTGCCTTACACGGCGCTGGTGGACTCTGAAGGAACAATCCGCTGGTTGCATTTGGGCGAGGTGGGTGAAGATCAGCTTGATGTCGAACTGAGAGCCGTGCTGGGCAACTGACCGGTTATTTGACCGGGACCCGGCCGACCGTTGTTTTTTGATGGTGACGAGTGTTCGGAATGTGCGGCACGCGTGGACAATCAGGGCCAAATGCGGCAAACTGGCCGTTTACCCAAAGCAGGATCCGGCATGTCTGCCGTTCTCGTGATTCACGGGCCCAATCTGAACTTGCTCGGACAGCGGGAACCGTCTGTATATGGTCGAACGACGCTGGCGGAAATCAACGCCGGTCTGGACCGTTTGGCTGCGGAAAACGGGGTTGCCCTGGAGTCGTTCCAGTCCAACGCCGAGCACGAACTGGTTGAGCGCATTCAGGCGGCCGGTAGTGACGGCACCGGCTGGATTCTGATCAATCCGGCGGCGTTTACGCACACCTCGGTGGCCATCCGTGACGCGCTGGCAGCGGTTGATTTGCCGTTTGTGGAGATACACCTGAGCAACCCGCACAGCCGCGAGCCTTTCAGGCACCGTTCGCTGGTCAGCGATCTGGCGGCCGGCGTGGTGGCCGGGTTTGGGGCCGAATCATATGCGCTTGCCCTGCAGGCTGTCATCAACAGAATCAAGACTTCGGAATAGAACATGGATCTTAGAAAAATAAAGAAACTCATCGAGCTGCTCCAGGAATCGGAGCTGGCCGAGATAGAGATTCACGAAAATGATGAATCAATTCGTCTGATTCGCCATCATCCGGAACCGGCGGCGCCGGCGCCCATTATGCACAGTGCTTTTCAGGTGCCCGCTGTGCCGGCTGCCCCTGCAGCACCGGCGGCTCCCGTGCCGGCCGAGGCGGTGGAACAGCCGCAGGCAGCGCCGGCAGACACCCTGCCGGAGGGTGAAGTGGTTCGTTCACCCATGGTGGGCACGTTCTATTCGGCGCCCAATCCCGAGTCCGATCCCTTTGTTCAAGTGGGCAGCAAGGTGGCAAACGGCGAAACGCTGTGCCTTGTGGAAGCCATGAAGATGTTCAATCAGATTGAGGCTGAATTCGGGGGCGAGGTGGTCGCCGTGCTGGTCGAGGACGGTCAGCCGGTCGAGTTTGACGAGCCGCTGTTCGTGATTCGCAAGGGCTGAAATCTCCATGCCGTCCATCAACAAGATTCTTATTGCCAACCGTGGCGAGATCGCGCTGCGCATTTTGCGCGCCTGTCAGGCCATGGGTATCCGCACGGTTGCGGTGCACTCCACCGTCGACCGCAACCTCAAACATGTGGGCATGGCCGATGAGTCGGTCTGTATTGGCCCGGCGCCCGCCCAGGACAGCTACCTGAACGTTCCCGCCATTATCGCGGCTATGGAAGTGACCGATGCCGAAGCGGTCCATCCCGGCTATGGCTTTTTGGCTGAAAACGCCGACTTTGCCGAGCGCGTCGAGCAGTCGGGTTTTACTTTCATTGGCCCGCGCGCCGAAACCATACGCCTGATGGGCGACAAGGTGTCGGCCATCAACGCCATGCGTCAGTCCGGCGTGCCGTGTGTACCCGGCTCCAATGGACCGCTTGATGAAGACGAGCGTCGCTCGCACCAGCTGGCCCGGGATATCGGCTATCCGGTGTTGATCAAGGCGGCGGCCGGCGGCGGCGGGCGCGGCATGCGCGTGGTCGAGGATTCACGCAGCCTGATCAAGGCCATCAACCTGACGCGCCAGGAGGCAAAGGCGACTTTTGGCGACGATACGGTGTACATGGAAAAGTTTCTGACCAATCCGCGCCATATTGAAATTCAGGTGCTGGCCGACAGCCACGGCAACGCGGTGCATCTGGGCGAGCGCGAGTGCTCCATGCAGCGTCGCCATCAGAAAGTCATTGAGGAGTCGCCGGCGCCCGGAATCACGCCCGAAGAGCGCGCGCGCATCGGCGAGATATGCACAGAAGCCTGTCGGCGCATTGGCTATCTTGGTGCAGGAACGTTCGAGTTTCTGTATGAAGACGGCGAATTCTATTTTATCGAGATGAACACCCGTATCCAGGTTGAGCATCCGGTGACCGAGTGCATTACCGGCATGGACCTGGTGCGGGCGCAAATACAGATCGCCGCCGGTGAGCCCCTGCCGTTCAGCCAGAAGGATATCAGGTTTTCCGGCCATTCAATCGAATGCCGCATCAACGCCGAAGACCCGGAAACCTTTATTCCCCAGCCGGGAGTCATCACCGGCTTTCACGCACCCGGCGGGCCGGGCGTGCGGGTTGACTCGCATATTTACGATGGCTACAGGGTGCCGCCCAACTACGACTCTATGATCGGCAAGCTGATTTCCTACGGCGAGAACCGCGAAGTTGCCATAGCCCGCATGCGCGGGGCGCTGGAAGAAATTGTGCTTGAGGGAATAGCCACCAATATCCCGCTGCACCGGCGGCTGATCCGCGACGGCGGGTTTGTGCGCGGCGGCACCAATATCCACTATCTGGAAAAGCTGCTGAAAGCCCTGGGCTAGTTCGGGGATTGGCAGCAGTCGTGCTGCGGGGCGCCGGCCCGTTGGCAGGCAGGGGAAGACAGGCTTCAGCGCCCTGTCAGCTGGTCAGGGGCAGGGCACCGAAGGCCGCGTGGGCAACCAAGTGGCCAAGGCGATCCAGATCGGGAATCACGGCGTGGTGGCCATCAATGCTGGCATGTCCAAGCACCGCAATGGGGTTTGATTCCTGCGGCAACTCTTCAAGGCTGTGCTCATCCACCGTAATCAGACGCGGTTTGCCGCTGGTCATGATGGCCATATAGGGCATGCGTTCGGTATCAACCAGGGTTTTCAGCACGCAGATTCTTCCGGTACTGGGTGCCGGGCTGCTGCTGGCTTCAACCAGGCTGGCATAGTCGATCACCGGCACCTGCCACCCTTGCCACAGGATGGTGCCCAGCACCCAGTTGACGGCGCCGTCAATGGGTTCTGACCGTTCATGCTCGAGCATTTCGGCCACAGCTGCATTGGGCAACAGAACATCAATGCCGTTGGCCGGTATCAGCACGCTGTGAATTTCGGACTGGTTCATGGCTTCAAATCATCCTTGCGGAACGGGCAGGCTCAAATAGCTGAACACCTCTTCGATCAGCTCGGCTTCCTGATACGGTTTGGTCAGATAGCCGTTGACGCCGATTTCACGGGCGCGCTGGCGGTGCTTTTCACCGCTGCGCGAGGTGATCATGATCATGGGCAGATCCTTCAGGCGAGGGTCATTGCGTACATGGGTGGCCAGTTCGTAGCCGTCCATGCGCGGCATTTCAATGTCGAGCAGGATCAGGTCCGGTACGCGCTCAAACATGGTCTCAACCGCATCCAGCCCGTCACGGGCGGTAATGACTTCAAGTCCGTGGTGTTCCAGAACCCGTGAGGTCACGCGGCGCATGGTAATGGAGTCGTCAACGACCAGAACAAGCGGGGTGCGCTTGCTTTCGACTTCGGTCGTTGCGCGCTCGTACAGGTCGGCCTTGCCTGGAAGCAGGTCTTTGTCGAAGGCGCGTCGGATCAACGGGCCCATGTCAAGAATGGGCACCACCAGCCCGTCACCGGTGACGGTGCCGCCCAAAATGCCGGTAATGGAGCTGATTTGCGGGCCCACCGGCTTGATGACAATTTCGCGATGGCCCTGGAGTTCGGTCACGCGCAGGGCTGCACGGTGTGCGCCCGCTTCAATCATCAGCAGCGACAGGGTGCCGTCGGCTGCATCATCAGCCGCAAAGCCAAGTTGTGTTTCAAGCTCAAGCAGGGGGTATTCCTCCCCGGCATATTCCTGCACGGGCTCGTCGGACTGGATGAGCTGGTTCCACTGCGGCAGCAGCATGCGGGTCACGCCGCGGACCGCCTGCAGGGGAATGGCAAACTGGCGGTCGGACACGCGCACCATGATGGCCTGCATGACGGTGAGCGACAGCGGAATACGAACGGTGAACATGGCGCCGCGACCGGTTTCCGTGCTGGCGCTGACGCTGCCGCCAATCTGGCGAACCTCGCTGGCGACAACATCCATGCCGATGCCGCGACCGGCCAGCTCGCTGACTTCTTCGGCGGTGCTGAAGCCGGGTCGGAAAATCAGCTGGGACAGCTCCTGCTCGCTGGCGCCGTCGGCATTGGCCAGCAGGCCATGCTCGTGTCCCTGCTGGCGAATGCTTTCCAGATCAAGCCCGGTGCCGTCATCTCGAACGCGCAGCACCAGCTCGGTGGCCTCACGGCGTACGTCAATGTGAATAATGCCGATTTCAGGCTTGCCGGCAGCAAGGCGTTCGGCGGGTGTTTCAATGCCGTGTGACACGGCATTGCGCAGTATGTGCTCAAGCGGCGCGGTGATGCGTTCCAAAACGGTCCGGTCGAGCTGGCCATCGCCCTCGATATCGACCGTCAGCTGCACCTGCTTGCCAACATCCCGCGCCGAGTTTCTCACCACGCGCCGGAAGCGCGGCAGCAGGGAGCCGAAAGCCACCATGCGTGCTTGCATCAGGCCTTCCTGAAGCTCGGTGTTGACCCTGGACTGCTGCATCAGCAGCGTTTCGGACTGTCGGGTGGCGGTGTCGATGATTCCGGTCAGGCTGGTCAGGTCATTGACCGACTCGGCCAGAGCCCTTGAAAGCTGCTGGATGGTGGAGTATCGGTCCAGCTCAAGCGGGTCGAAGGCGCCGTCTGACGGGCCGTGCTCGCGTTCGTAGCGGGCCAGAATCTGTGCCTCGGTTTCAATTTCCAGATTGCGCAGCTGGTCGCGCAGGCGAATGACGGTTTCATCAATTTCCGTGACGCTGCTGCCCAGGACGCTGACCTGCTCTTCCAGCCTGGAGCGAAAGATGCTGATTTCACCGGCAAAGTTGACGAGGTCGTCAACCAGGTTGGCCGGCACGCGCAATATTTCGGCGCGCTCAACGCGTGGGCCCGCTTCCTGCTCATCATCAGCGGGCGCCGCTCTTCTTTCTTCGGCCTGCGGAATGGCGATGTCAGCTTCATCTTCAATGGTGTCGGCCAGCGAAGTGTCGGCCGGGCGCGCCGGCATGGGCTGGCGCTGCACAACCGCCTCGACCATGGTGTGCAGATGGTCACAGCCTGCTTCCAGGGCATCAATGCGTTCTTCAGTTGGCTGATGGAGGCCAGCTGCAATGCCTTCGAGGATCTCTTCCATGACGTGAGCCACCGATCCGATTGGATCCAGGCCCACCATGCGCGAACTGCCCTTGATGGTGTGCAGGTTGCGCTGCAGGTTGGTGACCAGGGCCCGGTCATCGGGCTCGTCGCGCCACAGCTGCATGGTTTCGTCGGTGTTTTCCAGAACCTCCTCGGCCTCCTCAAGGAAGGCGCTGAGCAAGTCTTCATCCAGTTCGGAATAGTCCAGCTCGATGAACTCCGGTTCCGGCTCGGGTTCCGGAAGAGGCGCAAGAGCGGGCTCTTCGGGTGTCAGGACGGCCGGGTCTGCCTCGGGTGCCGGCTCATCTTCAGCAGCTTCAGGTTCGGCAGGCTGAAAATCTGCGGGCTCTTCGTCTGTGGGCAGGGCCGTGTCATGAATGCTGCCAAAATCTGTTTCCGGGATTTCAGCGTCCGGTTCGGGCACTTCTTCATCCGTTTCTTTCGGCCCGTCAGCAACGGCAGGCTCTTCAAACAACGCTTCGTCGTCAGCCCAGGGCTCGTCGAAGGGAGGTTGGGAATCAGGCGCGGCTTCCACGTCTGTGCCTGGCAGGTCGAATACCGGTTCGTCCGCCGTGTCCTCGAACTCTTCATCGGGAGCATGCGCCGACCAGGCTTCTTCACCGTCAGCTGCAGCCTCAACCGGCCGCTCGTCCTGCTGCTCTGCCGTTTCAGGGGATTCCAGGCTCGCTGCCTCATCGGGCTCAGCCTCGTCAGTCGCGGAATCCTGCTCGAAATCAAAGCCGAAAACCGGCTCAAGCTCATCAAATTCGGACGGCGCTTCGTGGTCTGCGGGAGAAAAGCCGATATCGCCGAGATCCTGGCTGGCCGTGGCGTGAAGCTGTCTAAGCGTCTTGGTGAGGTTTTCCGTATCAAAGACGTCATCGGATACCGGCTCGCCCTGCAGTCTCTCCAGCCGTTTGCGAAACAGCGTCTGGCAAGCCGTAATGGCCTGCAGGCCTTCCTGTTCAGGAATTTGGCGGGAATGGGTCAGCTCTTCCAGATAGAGCTCAAGCACCTGAGCGGTGTCGGCCTCGCTGCCAATGGGCGCAAGGCGCATGGTGCCCTTCATGGTATGCACCGCGCGCACCAGCGCATCGCTGGCCGGGGTCGGGCGGTCGGAGGTTTCCGCTTCGGCCACCCAGGCATCGAGCGTTTCCATGTTTTCGGATAGCTCGCGCACCATCAGTTCGACCAGCGTTGAGTCCAGGCCTTCAAGCTCGGGCGCAGAGACGGCAACGGCCGGCTCTTCTTCAACGGCCCCGGGTTCAACCTGGCCATCGGCCACCTGTTCGGCATGACGGGCAAGCGCTGCGCAGGCCTGAGGATCAAATGCCTGTTCACCCTCACCGCTGAGTCGTGCCCGCATGCTGGGCAACATTTCGGCCGCAGAGGCGACAATGTCGATCACGTCGGGCTGGGACTGCAGGCGACCTTCAAGAACCCGATTGAGCATGTTCTCGATTTGCCAGGAAAACTCACCGATTTCATCGGCGCCGGCCATGCGCCCGGAACCCTTGAGCGAGTGGAAGGAACGCCGGATAGTGGTCAGCGTTTCTTCATCACCAGGCTGTTCGCGCCACTGCGGCAGCAGCTCGTTGAGCTGCTCGAGCTCGTGGTCAAACTCTTCCAGAAATATGGCAACAATGTCGAAGTCATCAATGCCGCTGAACGCGGGCTCGGGCTCCGCCGGGGCCTCTTCCTGCACGGGCTGTTCTTCATCCACGCCTGCAGCGGCCGGGGAAACGGCGATGTCTTCGCCGTCTTCAGTGGCCGGGGCGGCCGTTTCTTCGGTTTGTTCTCCGGCATCCTCAAATACCGGCTCCGGTTCGTGTTCCCAAGACTCTTCTGCTGCGCCCTCAGTGTCATCTGCCGGGAATGCAATACCGTCATCGCCAGTTTGAGGCAAGTCCAGGGTTTCTGCTGCCTCGGGCTTTTCGGGCCCGGTGTCTTCAACGGCCGGTTCAGCATCTTCTTCAGCCGCCATTTCTTCTTCAGCGGCTGCGTCTGTAGCAGGCTCTTCAGGCCAGTAGCCCAGCTCTTCCAGGCGCTGTCTGGTTTGGGCAAAGTAGCGTTGGGCGTTGTCGTCCAGGCGCGCCGAGGAATCAAAGTAGAATTCCATGACGGTCAGCGCTTCAGCCAGTGTTTCAAGCTGTACAGGGCCGACTTCTTCCGCTGAATCTGCAAATGCGGCGCCGGCCAGGCGGTTGGCGGCTGCCAGCATGTTTGCGCCATCATGGTATTCGGCCATGCGCAGCACAAGTGAAATACGTTCGAGCAGGCTGGATGCATCTTCGGCAGCGCCGGCTTCGGCCTTGCCGCGATTGAGCGCGTCCAGCAGGCTTTTGGCGTGGGCCAGGTCTTCCTGGGATTCAGCAAAAACCTGTTTGATGACCCGGCGCCATTCCGAGGGCGGCAGCAGGGTCGCATCGCTGTCGCTTTCATCGTTTTTGTCAAGCGCCCTGGCTTCAATGACGCCCAGGCTTTCTTCAAGCTGTGACTCGACAATCAACAGCTCGCGCGCCACTGCAAGAAGTGCGGGGTCGTCAGGGTTTGAATCGAGTTCAAGCAGGCGGTTGGCCTGCGCTCGCAGCCTGCCGGCCATGCTGTCAAGATTAAGCATGGCCAGGGACTCGCTGACCGAGATGAGAAGCTCGGTCTGGCTTTCAATCACGTCGCGGTCGGTGGCGTGTTCCAGCTGGGAGCCGAGCGTATCCTTGATTTGCGCGAGGTCTTCGCGGGCCGCCTTGGTGACGGCTGCAAAAAGGGCGCGGTTGCGGCCGGCCAGATAGGCGTGTGTTTGCCCTGCGGCTTCGGGCGCATGGGCATCAAGATCAAAGGCGGCCCATGCCTGGGCGGCCGTGTCGTTGTCGGGGCGGCTGACGGCCAGGCTGAACAGAAAACTTTGACACAGGCTGTCGGCCTGGGCATCAATATCGCTGCCGTCTTCCGAAAGCTGTCTCAGCAGCGCATCCAGGCTTGCGTACCGGCGGTTGAGATCAGCGCTGCTTTCCATTTCCTGGCTGGCAAGAGAGGCGGCAACGGCCGCTGCAGCCCAGCCGGCGCGCCGCGCCGGGTCGGGCAGGCCCGGATCATCGCGCAGGGCCAGACCCGTGGCGGTTATTTCCTCAAGCGCATTCTGATCCCTGTTGTTGAGCAAAAAGGCGGGCAGGGCGCGCTGATAGCCGCGCCGCAGCTCGTTGATGTCGGTCCTTTGGCCCGTGTCGGGCAGAATGACATGGTCAAGCGGCGGCTGGAAAAAATCGGATTCGTTCAGCAGCGCCGTGCCGGTGGCCGCGCGCAGCTTGTTGATGGTGGGCAGCAGCAACAGCGGGGCATCGTGATGCGTGCTTTCCAGAAAGTCGAGGTAGTCCGGCAGGGTGGCGGCTGCCTCCATGAGCGCATCAAGCGCGTTCCCCTCATCGGTAAAGTCATTGCGCTGCAGCGCCTCCAGCATTTCGGCCATGGCGCTTCCGAGCAGCTCGCCGCTTTCAAAATCAAGCAGGGAAAGGCTGCCGCCAAGCTGGCGGCTGGCTTCTATGGCGGAATCCAGCTGTTCCGGCTGGCGCCCGGTGTCTTCCTGACTCCAGGCCTCCACGCCGTGCAGTATTTCCTGACCAAGATCCTCGATCAGTGGCCGGGTCCATTTCAGAGTCTGGTGGCTGGCGTTGCTATTCATGCTGGCAGCCTCCCGAGCAGACTATGGGCATATCAATCCGCCTCCGGTTCGCGAGTTTGCGGCCGCGAACCTGTGTTGATCAATGGTCTTCTTCTGGCAGCGTAAAGTCGGCCACCGTCTCACGCAGATCGCGAACCAGCTCGGCCAGGTTGGCCACCGACTGCGCGGTCTGTCCGGTTCCCTGCGTTGTCTGAATGGAAATGTCGCGAATCGAGTTCATCATTTCAGCAATGCGGGTGGCGTTTTGCGACTCTTTCTGTGCCTGCTGCGAAATCTGGGCAATCAGGCCGGCCAGGTCGGTTGACACGTTTTCGATGGACTCCAGCGCTTCACCGGCGTCTTCGGCCAGGCGGGCACCCGAGACCACTTCCGAGGTGGTCTGTTCCATGGAGGTGACCGCTTCGGATGTGTCGGCCTGAATGGTCTGGACCAGCGCTTCAATCCTGCGCGTGGCGCCACCGGCACGTTCGGCCAGCTGCTGGACTTCGTCGGCAACGACCGCAAAGCCGCGTCCCGCGCCGCCCGCCGATGCCGCCTGAATGGCTGCGTTGAGGGCCAGCACGTTGGTTTGTTCGGAAATGCCGTTAATCAGCTCGACAATGTCGCCAATTTCCTGTGAGGATTCACCCAGTCGCTTGATTCGCTTGGAGGTTTCCTGAATCTGATCGCGGATGCTGTCCATGCCGGAAATGGTCTGCCGCACCATGTCTGCGCCGCGATTTGCGATCTCGACGGAGTTTTGCGCGACGCTGGCCGACTCGTTGGAGCTTTTGGCCATTTCGTCGAACGAGCGCGCCATTTCGTTGATGGTTTCGGTGGCTGAACGAATTTCCTGGGCCTGGTGTTCGCTGGCTTCGGCCAGCTGGGTGGTTGTGGCGCGCGTTTCCTGGGCCTGGGCAGCCACCTGCTGGGCCGTTGAGTTAACGCCTGATACCAGGTCGCGAAGCGCCTCAACCGCGTAGTTGACCGAGTCGGCAATGGCGCCGGTGACATCCTCGGTGACGGTGGCCTGTACGGTCAGGTCACCGTCAGCCAGCGAGGACATTTCATCCAGCAGGCGCAAAATGGCTTCCTGGTTTCGCTGGTTGACTTCGGCCGTCTGGCGGGCCGCGCGGCGCTGGCGCGAGTAGGCGCTGGCACCGATGAAGAACAGAATCAACAGGGTGGCAGCGGCCAGGGCCAGGCCGGCCTGCAGCGAAGGGAAAAGTTCGCCCCGGCCCAGATCGGCGTATTCATCAGCCAGTTCACGGGCCTGGTCGGTCAGTTCTTCGGAGCTAAGGATAATGGTGTCCGAAGCTTCGCGCATTTCGAACAGTTCGGTTGAAGCCGTCAGGATGGTTTCAACATCGCGGTTGATTTCCTCAAAAACCGGCACGACGTCGACCAGCGCATCAAGAACGCTGCTGTTGCGAACCGCCCGCAGGCCAAGCTCTTCATCGCCGTTCATCAAGCCTTCGAGAACTCGGTTGAACAGGCTGGCGTCGGTGCTGAACTGGTCGGCTGCGCGGATGGCGCCCTCACCCCCGTCAAGTATGGTTCTGACCCGGCGCAGCATGCGGTCGGCCAGGGCCAGCTGACGGCTGGCAACGTAAACCTGCACGCTGGGTGCGCCGGTTTCGATCATGCTGCGCACAACGTTGTCCGAACGCGCCTGAAGCGTTGGAATATTGCCTGAAAATGCCTGGGCTGATTCGGACAGTTCGATGACCAGCCCCGAGCGTTCAAGCATGGTGCCGGCATTTTCATCAACCCTGGCCCAGATGCCTTCCAGGTTATTGAGCGGTGTATTGACCTTGTCGGGTGACGGGGGCAGCTGCGTGCCGGGGTTGCCGTGGCGCAGCTGATTGATGGAACGGTCGATGATCTGGCGGGTTTCTCCAAGCTCGTCAAAGGCCTCGAAGTTGCCGATGGCCGCTTCACCCGCAGCCTTGGCCAGCTGCTGGGCACGCACCTGAATTTCAGTGGTCAGACCAAGGTACTGGGTTTCCTGCGTGTTGCGCTCGGTGAGCTTGAAAAAGTTGAAGGCGACCAGGCCAAGCAGGACCACCAGCAGAATGAACAGCAGTGCCTGGCCGGACGAGAGCCGCTGTTGGGTGGTTTGTGTCGCCGCGCTACTCATGGCTTTACCTCATTTGTGATTCTTGCTTGACAGTCTTCAGGGCGAAGCTCCCTTGCCGGGCCGAATGGCTTGTCCTGTCGTTGGTTTGATGCCCCGAAACACGATGCGGGGCGCCCCTTGCAACAATAAATTTCTGTTGGTGTCATTGGTTTCTCGTACTTCAGTCCTCGCGGGCGCCGTCAATGAACTCATTGTTTGACTGGAGCTCATTTATCCGAAACACCCCCCATTTTCTTTCGCTGGTTTCAAACTGGTTGGAGACCAGGCGCGCCAGCGGCGTATCGTTCCAGCCGGATTCCTCTTTCAGGTCGTCGGTGTGGAAATGGCGCTGGCCAAAGACCTCATCGACCATCAGGCCGGCCAGGCGCCCCTGGATCTGGGTAATGATGAGCCGCGTGCGGGCGGTTACCGGCGTGCGGCTGCCAAACAGGAACCAGCCGAGATCGGATACGGGCGCCAGGTTGCCGCGCACGCTGGCCAGGCCCAGGAGCCATTCCTTGGCGCCCGGAATGGGCGTGATGCCGGGAAAGGCAATGATTTCTTCAACCTGGTCGATTCGGCAGGTCAGATAGTGATCGCCCAATCTGAAAACAACGCCGTCCCAGTTGCTGATTTGCTGTTGACGTGCGGACTCGCCGACATCGTGCTGCAGGCTGCGTTGTTCGTACTCGGCAAACCGGCTAAACAACGACAGCCGGTCTGGTTGCGCAACACTTGTGAGTTTGGATTCCCCTTGCATTGTCCCTCTCAAGTCCTTGCTGGCAGCATCAGGCTGCCTCCATTCTTTCACGCTGCTGGCGCACGGCGCTGAGCAGCTCGTCGCGGGTAAACGGTTTGGTCAGATAATGATCCGATCCGACAATTCGGCCCCTGGCCTTGTCAAACAGGCCGTCCTTGCTGGTTAGCATGACGACCGGTACATTCTTGAAGCGCGGGTTGTTCTTGATGATGGCGCATGTCTGGTAGCCATCCAGTCTGGGCATCATGATATCGACGAAGATCAGGTCGGGATCATGCTTGTGTATCAATGCAAGGGCGGCAAAGCCGTCGTTGGCCGTAATGACTTCGCAGCCTTCCTTGCTGAGCATGGTTTCAGCTGATCTGCGAATGGTGCGGCTGTCATCGATGAGCATGATTTTGATGCCGTTAAGATCCATGATGCCTTGTTCCGCGTTGAGGTTGTTCCAGTCTGCGCACATGCGGTTGGTGCATGCTTGCAGATGCTTGTTTGAGCTTTTAGGCGTCTAGGTTAGTCTATCTTCGTTTATTTTGCCAATCCAGTAGAATTGTTGCGCAGAAGTCCATGGGATCATGAGCTTTTCCATGGTCTGAAAATGTGAATTTGCGTCACATTTTTTTCAAAATGGAGGATGTATGCGCACGAACCTGGTCGTTGTAATGGATGATATTTCGGCCATTCAGGTAGCCAAGGACACGTCGCTGGCGATGCTGCTTGAAGGGCAGCGTCGAGGCTACCGGTTGTGGTATCTCAACGAGACGGACCTGTATATCAGCAACGGCCGGGCCTGTGCCGGCATGCGCGAGGTGGAGGTCAGGGATGATCCCGCTGACTGGTACCGGCTGGGACAGTCGGCCGACAGGCCGCTGGGCGGCGATGATCTGGTCATGATGCGTTCCGATCCGCCCGTTGATACCGATTATCTGATGGCCACCTATGTTCTTGGCCTTGCCGAACAGGCTGGCGCCAGGGTGGTCAACCGCCCGCAGGCACTGCGTGATTTCAACGAAAAGCTCGCCACCATGCTGTTCCCCGATCTGATTCCGGCCACCCTGGTGAGCGCGAACGCTACTGCCCTGCGGGATTTTGTTGATGAGCGGGGACGGGTGGTGCTCAAGCCGCTTGATGGCATGGGCGGGCAGGGCATATTTGTGCTTGAAAGGGGCGATCCCAATATCAACGTGGTGATTGAAACCCTGACCGCGAATGGCCGCAACATGGCCATGGCCCAGGAGTACCTTGCCGCCATAGACGATGGCGACAAGCGCGTGCTGGTCATCGGCGGAAAGCCGGCCGACTGGATGCTGGCCCGGATTCCTTCCGGCACCGACTTTCGCGGCAATGTGGCCAGGGGCGCGCGGGCCGAGGGTCGTCCCCTGACGGACGTGGAACGCAACATTGCGCTGGCGGTCGGACCAGCGCTGGTCAAGCACGGCATTCAGTTTGCCGGCCTGGACATCATTGGCGACCGGCTGACCGAGATCAATGTGACATCGCCAACCTGCGTGCGCGAGCTGGATGCCCGGTTTGGCGTCAATATTCTCAGTGACCTGTTTGATGTTGTTGATCCGTGATGATTGAGCGGCCGGAACGTGACAGCGGGGATGTGCTGGCTGCGGCCATAGCCATCACCGTTGTTGTTCATGCGGCTGTTATTGGCCTGGTCAATTTTGACTGGCCCGGGCGCGGGCTGGCCGATGTGCCTGCCAGCCTGGATGTGGTGCTGGTGGACTGGGCAACGGAAGAAACGCCTGAAGACCCCGACTTTCTTGCCCAGGTATCGCAGCGGGGTGGCGGCGACTCGGAGGTGGTTGAGCGGCCTGCAGAAAGCGCTGCAAACATGCCCGCCGACGTGCTGTCGGCGTTTGAACAGCCAAGGCAGGAGGCGGCCGAGCGCGAACCCCAAGAGCAGGTGGACGAGCTGGTGGCGGTGGATGATGACAGCGCGGCCCCGGAGTTGCACGAGCAAATGGAAGACAGTGATGATGCGGGCCTGTCTGCTGCCGAGCTCATGTCACAGTCGCGTTCGGTGGCGCGCAATTCGGTCGAGCATTTGAGCGAGGCCGTTGATTATCCGAGCCGACCAAAACGAAAGTTCGTGTCCGCCAGCACCCGTGAACATCTGTACGCCAGCTACATGCGGTCGTGGGTATCAAAGGTGGAGCGGGTCGGCAACATGAATTATCCTGAGCAGGCGCGGCGGCAGGGGCTGGCGGGTGCTCTGGTGCTGAGTGTTGATGTACTCAAGGACGGCAGCGTCAATCAGATTCGTCTGCTCAAGTCGTCCGGCTACGATGTTCTGGACGAGGCCGCCATTCGCATTGTGCGACTGTCGGCGCCCTTTGCGCCCCTGCCCGAGGAAATACGTCGCGAGTACGATGTGCTCACCATTACCCGCACCTGGCAGTTTTCAAGTTCGGGTGTTTTGCGCGGCAGCTGACAGCGAACAGGCGTGGTCCCTTCATCCGGTGACCCTGCTGGTACAATGAAATTGTGAGCTACCTTGAACAACAATTTCTGATTGCCATGCCCGGCATGGCCGACCCGAATTTCATGCGCGGGGTCACCCTGCTGTGCCAGCACAACGACGAGGGCGCGCTCGGGATCACCATTAACAGGGTGTCCGGACACGTGCTCGAGGATGTTCTTGAGCAGCTGGGGCTGAGCTGTGAGGATGAGGCGGTTGCCAGGCAGCCGGTTTTTGCCGGCGGACCTGTTCATCCGGAACGCGGCTTTGTTCTGCACACCGACGACAGCGAATGGGAAGCCACCGTCAATGTCGGCAGCGGCATTCGCCTGACAACCTCACGGGATGTTCTGGAAGCGATTGCCGTTGGCAAGGGGCCGCGGAAATTTCTGGTGGCGCTGGGCTATGCCGGCTGGGACTCAGGGCAGCTTGAAAACGAAATGCGAGAAAACGCCTGGCTCAACGTCATGGCCAGCGCCGACATCGTGTTTGATTCTCCTGTCAACATGCGTTGGGAGCAGGCGGTGGCCCGGCTGGGAATAGATGTGGCCATGCTGCAGCCTGTTGGCGGCCATGCCTGATTTCCGGGCAGCGCTGCTGGGGGTGGACTTTGGCCAGCGCACCACCGGTTTTGCCATTGGTCACCGCATGACCGGAACAGCCCGGCCGCTCAGCCCTGTCAACCACAAAAACGTTGATACCCTGCTCAAGCAGGTTGAAAAGCTGCTTGCCGAGTGGGCGCCAGCCGCTGTTGTTGTCGGCCTGCCCCTGGCCATGGACGGCAGCGAAACCGACATGAGCCGCCGGGCGCGTGATTTCGCCACGCGACTCAAGCGCCGGTTTCCCGATGTGGACGTTTTTTTGCACGATGAGCGACTGACATCGGATGCGGCCGCGCAGCGGCATGCGCAGCGCCGCCAGCAGGGCCGCAGCAGCAGGCGCGATGGTCAGAGGCTTGACAGCCTGGCGGCCGGGCTGATTCTGGAATCATGGATGGCAAGCCATCCGGCTGACGCGCAGATTTCAGCGGGAGAAAAGCATTGAGCGCGCGCCACCTGCTTTCAATAGAGTCTCTTGACGAAGCCGGGCTGAAGCAGATTATTGAGCGCGCCTGTGCATTTGCAGACGGTGCAAGCGCGCCTGAAATTGATGCGACAGTCGTCAACCTGTTTCACGAGCCCAGCACCCGGACCCGGCTGTCGTTCGAGCGGGCGGCGGGCTGTCTTGGCATGCAGTCGTTCAACATCGAGCCACAGCTGTCCTCGGCCACCAAGGGGGAGTCGCTGACCGACACTGCGGCCACCCTGCAAGCCATGGGCATGGACTGCCTGATTTTGCGCCACGCCGATGACAACCTGATCTTCGAGCTGGCCCAAAAAGTGAAAAACCTTCATTTGGTCAACGCCGGCAGCGGCGTGCGCGCCCACCCCAGCCAGGCGCTGCTGGATGCAGCCGTACTGCAGGCGCGCGGTTTGTCCCCTGCCGGCTTGAAGCTGGCCATTGTTGGCGATATACGACATTCAAGGGTGGCGGCTTCCCACCTGGCCCTGTGGCCGCGGCTGGGGGCGGCGGAAATCCGCCTGGCCGGGCCGCACAACATGCTGCCCGATGCCGGCGCGACGCCCGGGGTGACAGTTCACGACAACATGGACGAGGCCATTGCAGGCGCTAATGTTGTCATGATGCTCAGAATTCAGCGGGAGCGCATTGATGCCGAGGGCTGGCCCGACAGCCAAGCCTATTTCGCCGATTGGGGGCTCAGTCGAGAGCGCCTGTCGCGGCTGGCGCCCGACAGCCTGGTGATGCACCCCGGGCCGGTCAATCGTGATGTTGAAATCAGCTCGGAGGTGGCCGACGGCCCAAACGCTCTGATCCTTGATCAGGTGCGCATGGGGGTGTTTGCGCGCATGGCCATTTTTGAATGGCTGCTGCGCGGTCAGGACTGATCGTCGTGGTCCAGCTGCCGCTGGATCAGCTCAAGCTTTTCCCGCGTTCTTGCCAGCACCTTTTGCTGAATTTCAAATTCCTCGCGGGTGACCAGATCCATGCGCGCAAAAACGGATTCCAGAACGGCCCGAAACTGTTCTTCCAGCTCGGCCCTGGCCACTTTGAGTTCCTGCGGCACGGCCTCGGCCAGCTTTCGGGTGATCTCATCAAGCGTTTGCAGGTTCGGTCGCATCGGTTTTTGCTCCGGCATGCCCAGGTTGATGCCCAATTATCACAGATCGAGGCCGGTTGTGGTGCCGGCAAAGGACTGCAGAAATGATCGGCGGGGCTTAAACTGCGTTATTGTGCACACCGTCTTTCATGTCGCCGGACACCGGCAGGACTTTTCCGGGCCGGGCATCAAACACCCTATGCAAGGACTGAAGAATGAAAAAAACGATCCGAATCCGGCTGCTGGCGGCCGGCCTTTTGGCTGTGCTGCTCAGCGGTTGCGGCACTGACAGCGTGACCGGTCGGCAGGAGATGACGGCTGACGGCGGCGATGCCATTGAAGTTGGCACTGATCCGCACAGCTACGCCGAATTTGAAAAAGTGCGTATTCGCCACATGCAGCTTGACCTGACGGCCGACATGGACAGGCACACCCTGGCTGGCCATGTGTTGCTTGATCTGGAACGCCTTGATCCCGCACACAATCGACTGGTTCTGGATACCCGGCACCTGGATATTGAGGATGTTACCGCGGTCGAAGCCGGCGGCGATTTCATCCCGCTGAGCTGGCGCCTGGGCGCAAGTCGCGGCACCCTGGGCCGGCCGCTGGTTGTTGTGCTTCCCGAGGACGTGAAGCGGGTGCGGATCGACTATACCAGCCAGCCGGAAGCCTACGGGCTGCAGTGGCTTGAAGATGAGCAGACCTCATCGGGCAAGCCGTTCATGTTTTCGCAAAGCGAGCCGCACTATGCGCGCACCTGGGTGCCGCTGCAGGACACGCCGGCGGTGCGCTACACCTTTGACGCCAAAATCCGCGTGCCGGCCGATTTGATGGCCGTGATGGGCGCGGCCGGCAACGAGGCCGGGCGCAGCGACAGCGGGGTGTATGAATTTCACATGCCCCAGGCCATCCCTTCCTATCTGATGGCCATTGCGGTGGGTGATCTTGAGTTTGCCCGCACCGGGGCGCGTACCGGCGTTTATGCCGAGCCCGGCTGGATTGAGCGGGCGGCCAATGAGTTTCATCAGCTGGAAAAGCTGGTGGAAATCGGCGAGAACCTGTATGGCCCCTATCGCTGGGAGCGTTACGACCTGCTGGTGCTGCCGCCCAGCTTTCCATTTGGCGGCATGGAAAACCCGCGCCTGTCGTTCATTACGCCGACAGTGATTGCCGGTGACGGCAGCCTGCTTGATCTGATTGCCCATGAGCTGGCCCATTCATGGTCGGGCAATCTGGTCACCAACGCGGCCTGGCGGGATATCTGGCTCAACGAGGGTTTTACCACCTATTTTGAATCGCGCATCATGGAGCGGCATTACGGCGAGCGCGTGGCCGGCATGCTGGCCGTGCTCGATTGGCAAAGGCTGACCGCCGAGGTTGAGGCGGCTGATAATGAAGATGCCACGCGCCTGGTGCTGGCCGAGAGCATGGAAGACCCCGAAGGTGCTTTCAGCGGCATTCCGTATGCCAAGGGGCGGTTTTTCCTCGAGTGGGTTGCCGACCGCGTTGGGCGCGCGGATTTTGACCGCTTTTTGCGTTCCTATTTCGACCATTTTGCTTTTCAGTCCATCTCCACCGAAACGTTCCGGGACTATCTGCAGACACAGCTTGTAAATGAACATGCCGACCGGCTGAGCATGGAGCAGGTGGATGAATGGCTGTATGAGCCGGGCCTGCCGGATTTTGCCGTGGTGCCCCAGTCCGATGCATTTGCCCGGGTTGACCAGTGGCGCCAGCGCTGGCTTGATGACGATATTCAGGCCGCCGATTTGCCGGATGACGAGTGGTCGGTGTATGAATGGCTGCACTTTCTTAAAGGCTCGCAGGGCAAGCTTGATGTTGCCCGCATGCAGGCGCTGGATGAGGCGTTCGGCCTGACGACCAGCGACAATTATGAAATTCTGTTTGTGTGGCTGATGCATACGGTGGAAAACCGCTATGAGCCAGCCGTGCCGCGGCTTGAAGCGTTTTTGCTTGAAGTGGGCCGTAACAAATACACCTTTCCGCTCTACAGCGCGCTGGCTGCCAGCGACTGGGGCCATGACTGGGCGATAGACGTGTACCGGCGCGCCCGTCCCGGCTACCATTCGCTGACGCGCACCGCCAGCGAGCGGGCGCTGGGTCTGGACAGCGAGGGCTGAACAACAAAAGCGCAAAAAACAGGCCGGACGGGAGGGTGGTCGGATATAATGGGACCAAATCAATCCTGTATCGGTGAGGCCATGTTTGGCAATTCCTATACCCCGGTCAAATTTGAGCGCGACTGCGCTGCCGTGATCGTTCCTGAAGGGTCGCCGGTCGAGCTT
>DATGTG010000016.1:0-4088 GCA_035301965.1 Wenzhouxiangella sp.
CGGGCTTGACCACCAGGCGCTTGACCTTGCAGTCATCGGCGTCTTCAAGAACGGTGAAGCTGCCCCAGGGGCGGTGAACGGTGCGGTGAAAAACGGCCAGCTCGTCGTTGTTGCGGGTCAGCTCCTCAACCACCGACTTGACTTCCTGGGCGCGCTCGCGGCTGGTGACCAGCACCGCATCGCCGGTATCGACAATGACCAGATCCTCGACCCCGACGGCGGCCACCAGGCGCTTCTCGCCCTGCACGAAGGTGTTGCGGGCATCGACCAGCACGGCCTCGCCCTGCACCTGGTTGCCCAGCGCGTCGGTTTCGTACAGCTCGCTGATGGCCTGCCAGGAACCGATGTCGCTCCAGCCGCAGTCGAGCGGCACCACCGCCCGCCGGGCCGCTTTTTCCATCACGGCAAAGTCGATGGAGTCGGCCCGCACGCTGGCAAAGCGCTCGCTGTCGAGCTCGGTTGGCCGGCCATCGGCCTGCGTGTGCTGCCAGGCTTCCCGCACCTGGTCGAAAATATCGCCGGCATGCATTTGCAGCGCGGCCAGAATGGCATCGGCGCGAAAACAGAACATGCCGGCGTTCCACAGATAGTCGCCCGATTCAAAATAGCGACGCGCGGTGTCCTGGTCCGGCTTTTCAACAAAAGCGGCAATTTCACGGCCGCTGTCGCCGATGTTCTCGCCGGCGCGGATATAGCCGTAGCCGGTTTCGGCGTGGGTGGGGCGCACGCCCAGGCAGGTCAGCCAGCCGCCTTCGGCCAGTGCCCGCGCCTGTTTGACAGCGGCCGCAAATGCATCGACATCACGAATGAGGTGATCGGCCGGCATGACCATGAGACAGGCATCGGGCCCGTGGTGGTGCTTGACCCACAGGGCGGCGGCGGCGATGGCTGGCGCGGTGTTGCGTCCTTCCGGCTCAAGCAGAAAATGATGCTCGGCGGCGGCGTCCACGCTGCGGTATTCATCGCGGGTCAAAAAATAGTAGTCGCGCCCGGTCACTGTAAGCGTCGGCGCGCCGTCGGCGATTTGCAGCGCGCGGCGCATGGTGCTGGCCGCCAGGGTCTGGCCGTCGGCCAGGCGCATGAAGGGCTTGGGGTGGGCGCGCCTTGAAACCGGCCACAGCCGGGTTCCGGCGCCGCCCGACATGATGACGGGAATCAGCATGGGGGCTCGCTCCAGTGTTGCAGGCATTGTTCAAGCGCGCGTTCGCTGTCCGGCAATGCCTTGCCGGTCAGCTGTTGATAGCGGGCGCCATCGAGCACCGACCAAGCGGGCCGCTGCGCTTTTTGCGGCCACTGGTCGCTGGTGATTGGTTCAACCTTGACCATGTCGGGAATGATGCCATGCCGGACCGCCCGCTGCACGGCATGCTCGGCCAGTGCATGCCAGCTCATGGCGCCCTGGCCGGCCACGTGGACAATTTCGGCGCCGTCAATTTCAGGGCCGGCATTCAGCAGCTGACCGGTGGCCTGCGCCAAGGTGCCCGCCCAGGTGGGCGAGCCGGTCTGGTCGGCCACGACCTTCAGATCATGTCCATCGGCCGCACGCCCGAGGATGGCCGACACAAAATTGCCCGGCAGCGCGCTGTATACCCAGGCGGTTCTCAGTATCCAGGCCCGGCAGCCCGCTGCGGCAACGGCCTGCTCACCGGCCAGCTTGCTGTGGCCGTAGACCGACTGCGGCGCGGGCACATCATCTTCGCGCCAGGGCCGACCCGGCCGGCCGCTGAACACGTAATCGGTGGAATAGTGCACCAGCAGCGCATTGTGGCGCTGCGCCCAGTCGGCCAAAAGCGCCGGCACGTCGCGGTTGAGGTCAAAGGCCGCCTGCTCGTTGTCCTCGGCATCGTCCACGGCCGTCCAGGCGGCGGCGTTGACAATGACTTGAGGCTTCAGTTGATCAAGCAGCCTGCCGAGCGCGGCGTGATCGGTCAGGTCCAGCGTGTGATCGGCCGCGCTGCGCGCGCAAGTTACCGCTTCCGACAGCTCGCGGCGCAAATGACGGCCCAGCTGGCCGCTGGCGCCCAGCAGCAGCGTGGTCATGTCGGCAGCCGGTCGGCCGGCACCCGGTCAAGCGGTGGCGCGGCGCGGTCCTTGTCGGACAGGTCGGTCGGCGGCAGCGGCCAGTCGAGGGCAATGCGAGGGTCGTTCCAGGCAATGGCGGCGTCGTATTCGGCCCGGTAGGGGCGCGTGCACAAATAACTGAAGGTGGCCGTGTCGCTGAGCACCTGAAAACCGTGGGCAAATCCTTCGGGCACCCACAGCTGGCGGTTGTTTTCGGCGCTCAGTTCAACGCCCGTCCAGCGTCCGAAGTGCGCGGAGTCGGGGCGGATGTCGACCGCCACATCAAACACCCGGCCATGGCTGACCCAGACCAGCTTGCCCTGCGGCTCGGGCCACTGGTAGTGCAGCCCGCGCAGCACGCCCCTGGCCGATCGTGATGCGTTGGACTGGACAAAATCCGGGCCGATGCCGTGTTCTATATAATTTTCGCGGCGCCAGGTTTCCATGAACCAGCCGCGCTGATCGCCAAACACGCGCGGCTCGACGATTTTCACGCCGGGCAGATCGGTGTCAATGACTTTCATGACGGCCTGACCGTGTGGGCGATCATGCGCAGGTAGTCGCCGTAGCCGCTTTTGCACAGCGGCTCGGCCAGCGCCAGCAGCTGGTCGCGGCTGATCCAGCCCTGGCGGTAGGCAATTTCTTCGGGACAGGCCACGCGCAGCCCCTGGCGGGACTCCAGGGTTTCTATATAACTGGACGCCTGCTGCAGCGAGGCATGGGTGCCGGTATCCAGCCAGGCGTAGCCGCGGCCCATTCTCTCGACCGTCAGGTCGCCGGCGTCCAGATAGCAGCGGTTGAGATCGGTAATTTCCAGTTCGCCGCGCGCCGACGGCTCGAGCTGCGCGGCAAAATCGCAGGCGCGCCCGTCGTAAAAATACAGGCCCGTCACGGCGTAGTTGGATTTGGGCTGTTCGGGCTTTTCTTCCAGCGACAGCACGCGGCCGCTGTCATCCATCTCGGCGACACCGTAGCGCTCGGGGTCGCTGACCCAGTAGCCGAATACGGTGGCCCCGGTGGTGCGCTGACTGGCGTGGGCCAGCAGCTGGCGCATGCCGCCGCCGTGAAAAATATTGTCGCCGAGAATCAGGCAGGACGGCTGGTTGCCGACAAAGTCGCGGCCGATGATGAAGGCATCGGCCAGGCCGCGCGGCTCGTCCTGAACTTCGTAGGTCAGCTCCAGCCCCCACTGGCTGCCGTCGCCCAGCAGGCGCTTGAACAGCCCCTGCTCATGCGGCGTGGTGATCAGCAGGATTTCGCGCATGCCGGCCTGCATGAGGGTCGACAGCGGGTAGTAGATCATGGGCTTGTCATATATGGGCAAAAGCTGCTTGGAAATGACCCGCGTGATGGGGTACAGGCGGGTGCCCGAGCCGCCGGCCAGAATAATGCCGCGCCGCTTCATGCCTGCACCCTGGCTGTGCCCAGCCGTTCGGAGCGATAGCGGCCGTCGCGAATGCGCTGCCACCAGTCGCGGTTGGCCAGGTACCAGTCAACCGTTTCGGCCAGGCCCTGCTCGAACTTGACCGCCGGCTGCCAGCCCAGCTCGTCGCGAATGCGGGCGGGATTGATGGCATAGCGGCGATCGTGGCCGGGCCGGTCGGTGACGAATTCGATCAGCTCGCGGCGCGGGTGCGCGCCCGGAACACGCTCGTCGAGCAGGTCGCACAGCAGCTGAACCACCTCGATATTGTCGCGCTCGGCGTTGCCGCCAATGTTGTATACCCGCCCCGCGCGGCCATCGGCCAGCACGCGCAAAATGGCGCTGCAGTGATCGGACACGTGCAGCCAGTCGCGCCGCTGACGGCCGTCGCCGTAGATGGGCAGCGCCTCGCCTTCAAGCGCGTTGATGAACATCAGCGGAATGAGCTTTTCCGGAAACTGGTAAGGCCCGTAGTTGTTGGAGCAGTTGGTAATCATGACCGGCAGCCCGTAGGTGCGGTGCCAGGCGCGGGCCAGGTGGTCGGCGCCCGCCTTGGAGGCCGCATAGGGCGAGTTGGGAATGTAGCGGTGGGTTTCGGTAAAGG
>DATGTG010000017.1:0-7132 GCA_035301965.1 Wenzhouxiangella sp.
AATGCCGCAAGATTTTTCTTACCCCGACGCGCATCAGTGCCGGTGTGGAGTTCTGGCGCGCCAACGCCGAACTGCTCGAAGAGGTGTCCGAACGTTTTGGCGTGCCGTCCGAGAGTATTGTGGCCATTGTCGGGGTTGAAACCAACTACGGCATGAACACCGGTTCATACCGCGTCATTGATGCCCTGGCGACACTGGGCTTTTACTATCCCCGCCGGGCCGAGTTTTTTGCCCGCGAGCTGGGCGAGTTTCTGCGCCTGGCCGAAGAAGAAGCGCTGCCGGTCTACGAAGTGCGCGGCTCCTACGCCGGCGCCATGGGCGTGGGTCAGTTCATTCCCTCCAGCTACCGGGCCTATGCGGTCGACATGGACGGTAGCGGCCGGCGCGACTTGTGGCGCTCGCTGCCCGACGCCCTGGGTTCGGTGGCCAACTATATGGCCCGCCACGGCTGGCAGGCGGATGCGCCCATTGTGCTGCCGGTGGACTCACCCGGCGAAAATCCCCGGCCCGACAAGCAGTTCAAGCCGTCCCGCTCGCTGGCCGAGCTGGCTGAAAGCGGCCTGGAATTTGACGCGGACGGCCTGGATGATGACGTGCAGGCAGCGGTGGTGGAGCTTGAACAGGAAGACGGGCTGGAATACTGGCTGGGCCTGAACAACTTCCATGTCATCACCCGCTACAACCGCTCGCCGCTGTACGCCATGGCCGTTACCCAGCTTGCACAGGCCATACTCGAGCAGCGGCCGTGAAGCCTGCCCGCCTGTTGTTCATTGTGCTGGCCGTGTTCGTGCTGGCCTCCTGCGCCAGGGAAGCGCGCGATGGCGCACCGGCGCGCGGGCTTGATCCGGCGCTGATCAAGCGCCCCAACCCGGCCCCCGAGCCGCGCAGCGCCTACGGCAACCACAGCCCGTATACGGTGCTGGGCAAAACCTATCACGTTCTGCCCAGCGCCAATGGCTACAGCGAGCGCGGCACCGCATCGTGGTACGGCACCAAGTTTCATGGTCGCTCGACATCGTCGGGCGAACCCTACGATCTGTACCAGCTCACCGCCGCCCACCGCAGCCTGCCGCTGCCCACCTGGGTGGAGGTCACCCGCCTGGACACCGGCAAGACCATTACCGTGCGCGTCAACGACCGCGGCCCGTTTCATCCCGACAGAATCATCGATCTGAGCTGGGCGGCCGCCCGCGAGCTTGGCATGGACCACTTGGGCACGGCCCCGGTCGAAGTGCGGGCCATCACCTTTGGTGACGGCCACGGCGCTTCGCCGCGCCCGGCCAGCCTGCCGGTTTATATCCAGGCCGGCGCATTTTCCGAAAAGGCCCGCGCGCAAAGCCTTGAAAAGGAACTCAGGCGCGCCGGCCTCAAGCCGGTCAGCATCAGCCGGGCGCGCACCCGGGCCGGTCGCCTGTGGCGCGTGCGCCTTGGCCCCGTCAAGAATGCCGAACAGGCCATTTCCGCAGTGGAAAAAATTACAAGACTTGGCCTGGGACAGCCGCGCTACGTTTATCCTTGACCCCATTCTTTCAACACAGTGTTTTCACTTATGAACAAATTTTTTGCACGCCTGCCGAAACGATGGCTTGAACACGGCCCCGCGCTGGTTCTGGCCGCGCTGCTGCTGAGCTTCGGCACCAGCTCTTTTGCCCAGCCCAAAGTGCCCGGCGCGCCATCGCTGGGCGCCGACAGCTACATTCTGATCGATTTTCACAGCAACACCACCATCGCCGAGCACGACGCCGACAAGCGCGTTGAGCCCGCGTCGATCACCAAGCTGATGACCAGCTACGTGGTGTTTGGCGAGCTGGCCAGCGGCAGCCTGTCGCTGACCGACGAGGTGCTGGTGTCGGAAAAGGCCTGGCGCACCCAGGGATCGCGCATGTTCATCGAGGTGGGCAAGAGCGTCACCATCGAAGACCTGCTCAAGGGCGTCATTATCCAGTCGGGCAACGATGCCTCGGTGGCGCTGGCCGAACACGTGGGCGGCACCGAAGAAGTGTTTGCCGGCATGATGAACGAAGCGGCCAGCAAGCTGGGCCTGGAAAACACCCAATACACCAACGCCACCGGCCTGCCGCACCCCGACCAGTACACCAGTGCGCGCGATGTGGCCACGCTGGCAGCGGCGCTCATCGACAATTTTCCCGAATACTACGAATGGTATTCCCAGCGTGAATTCACCTTTGGCGGCATTCGCCAGCACAACCGCAACCGGCTGCTGTGGCGCGACCCGTCGGTGGACGGGCTCAAGACAGGCCATACGGACTCGGCCGGCTACTGCCTGGCCACTTCCGCCATGCGCGACGGCATGCGCCTGGTGGCGGTGGTCATGGGCACCGAAAGCGAGGAAGCGCGCGCGGCCGACAGCCAGGCCCTGCTCAACTACGGCTTCAGGTTTTTTGAAACCTACCAGCTGTATGAAAGCGGTGACGAACTCAGCGCCGAAAGAATCTGGAAGGGCGAAAGCAACCATGTATCGCTGGGCGTTGACGAGGATTTGTTCGTCACCATCCCGCGCGGCCGCTATGATGCGCTGGAGGCGCGCATGGAAGTCGACAGCCGGCTGGTGGCCCCCCTTGAGCCGGGCGACCGGGTTGGCCAGCTGGTCATCTCGCTCGACGATGACGATTTGATTCGGCAGCCGCTGGTGGCGCTGGAAGGCGTTGAGCCCGCCGGGTTTTTCGGCCGCAGCATGGACGCCGTGCGGCTGTGGGTTGGCGGCCTGTTTGGAAAGGACTCATGACAGAGAAGGGCGAAGATCCGCTGACCTTTCCGCGTCGCTGGCCGGTCAAGGCTATGGTCGAAACCGGCAGCGACGCGCTGCGCGACGTGCTGGATGTCATTGGCCGCCATGCCGAGCTTCCCGCCGGGGATGAGGTGGGCATTCGACCCAGCCGCACCGGGCGCTACGAAAGCATTACCGTGGTCATCGAGGCGCAGTCCAGGCAGCAGCTGGAAACCATTTACGGTGAGCTCAAGGATTTGCCGGCGGTAAGAATGACGCTGTAGTTTTTGCGGCGCGGGCCAGGGACAATTGTTTTAAAGAGGAGACCATGGACAAGCTGATCGTGCGCAATCTGGGGCGCCAGCCCTACGAAAGCGTCTGGGCCGCAATGAAGGCGCTGACCAGCGCGCGCGATGCGTCCAGCGCCGATGAACTGTGGCTGGTTGAGCACGATCCCGTATTTACCCAGGGGTTGGCCGGCCGGCCCGAGCATTTGCTCAACCCCGGCAACATTCCCGTGGTGCAAACCGACCGCGGCGGACAGGTGACCTATCACGGCCCGGGGCAGGTGGTGGCCTATCCGCTGCTCGACCTGCCGCGCCGCAAAACCGGCGTGCGCCAGCTGGTCAAGGGTCTGGAGCAGGCCGTCATCAACCAGCTGGCCGGGCTGGGCGTGGCCGCCGGGCGCAAGGAAAAAGCGCCGGGCGTGTTTGTGGACGGCGCCAAGATTGCCTCCATAGGGCTCAAGGTTCGGCGCGGCTGCACCTACCACGGCCTGGCGTTCAATATCGACATGGACCTGACGCCGTTTTCATTCATCAACCCGTGCGGCTTTGCCGGTTTGCACATGACCCAGGTGGCCGACTGCGTTGACGGGCCGGGCGTCATAAGCTGGCAGAACATGGCCGAAGGCCTGGCGGCTTCGTTCGGTCAAACAATGGGTTACCATATCTGCCGGGGCAGCAGTTCCATGCCTGGCATTGACAAAACTTCCGCGGCCTGATCCGGTCTCAGCTGACATGAAAACCACTATTTTTCGCCTGACTCTTGTTGTGTTTGCCGTGGCGCTTGCGGCTTTTTTGCTGCAGCAGCCCTTTGGCTATGCCAGCGCCGGCGGCGAAAGCACCACCACCCTGACGCCTGAAGCCCGGCACATGACCGTCAGCCAGCTGACGTCGCAGTTCATGACCCGCTTTCACTACCGCAAGCCCCAGATTGATGAAGCGCTTTCGCAGCGGGTTTTCGAACAGTATCTGACCACCCTCGACCCCAACCGCATTTACTTTACGGCCGCCGATGTCGAGGGCTTTTCAAAGTACGAGGACACCCTGGCAGAGGCTGTAAAGGCCGCCCGGCTGGCGCCGGCCTACGAAATATTCGACCGCTACCTGACCCGCAGCGACGAGCGCATCGAATATGCGCTGGGGCTGCTTGATGGCGGATTCGATTTTGAAGTGGACGAAAGCTACCGCTTTGACCGCCGCGAGGAACCCTGGGCCGAAGACCGGGACGAGCTGAACGAACTGTGGCGCAAGCGCGTCAAGAACGAGTGGCTGCAGCTCAAGCTGGCCGACAAGGACAGCGACGAAATTGTCGAAAAGCTGACCGAGCGCTACGAAAACCTGCAGCGGCGCATGCACGAATTCAACAGCGATGATGTTTTTTCGTTGTTCATGAACGCGTTCTCGCAGTCCATCGAGCCGCACACCACCTACATGTCGTCACGCAGCTCGGAAAACTTCGAAATTTCCATGCGCCTGTCGCTTGAAGGCATCGGCGCGCTGCTGCAGCGCGACTCCGAATACACCACCATTGTCGAGGTCATCCCGGGCGGCCCGGCCGACCTTGACGGCCGGCTGCAGCCCAAGGACCGCGTGGTTGGCGTCGGCCAGGGCGAGGACGGTGAAATCACCGACGTCATCGGCTGGCGGCTCGACGATGTGGTTGAAAAAATTCGCGGCGAGCGCGGCACCGTTGTCAGGCTGGAGGTTCTGCCGGCCGAAACCGGGCTGAGCGGCCCGTCCGAAATCATCAAGCTGGAGCGCAACGAGGTCAAGCTCGAAGAACAGGCCGCCAGCAGCGACGTCATCGAACTGCCGGGCGACGGCGACAGCGATGATGTGCGCCGCATTGGCGTCATCAGCGTGCCGGTGTTCTACGTCGACTTCGAGGGCCGCACGCGCAACCAGCCCGACTATCGTTCCAGCACCCGCGATGTGCGCAAGCTCATTTCCGAACTCAAGAAGGAAGACGTGGACGCGCTGGTCATTGACTTGCGCGGCAACGGTGGCGGCGCCCTGGTTGAAGCCACCACCATGACCGGGCTGTTCATCGACACCGGCCCGGTGGTTCAGGTGCGCGACTCGCACGGCAAGATCGATCTGAAATCGGACAACGAGCCGGGCATGGCCTGGGACGGCCCGCTGGGCGTGCTCGTTGACCGGCACAGCGCCTCGGCGTCGGAAATTTTTGCCGGCGCCATCCAGGACTATGGCCGTGGCGTGATCATTGGCGAACCCACCTTCGGCAAGGGCACGGTTCAAAACCTGGTGGACCTGGACAACTTTTCGTCCAGCCGCAGCGACAAGCTGGGCCAGCTGCGGGTCACCATGGCGCAGTTTTACAGGGTCATTGGCGACTCCACCCAAAACAAGGGCGTCATTCCCGACATCCGCCTGCCCACTCCGGGCGATTCCGATGAATACGGCGAAAGCGCGCTTGACTACGCCATGCCCTGGGCGCAAATCGACGCCGTGGAGTTCGAGCCCATGGCCGACCTGGCCCCGCTCATCGAACAGGCCCGCAGCCGCCACGAGCTGCGCCTGCAAACCGACGAAGAGCTGGCCGAGCTCATCGAAGAGATTGACGAATGGGAAGCCGAAGAGGACCACGGCGTGCTGTCGCTGCTTGAATCGGTGCGCCGCGAAAAGATGGAAAAGGCCGAAGCGCGCCGCAAGCGCAAGCTTGGCCGCTCCAACGAGCTGGCGCTGGAAGCCGGCGAACAGCCCGAAGACCCGGCAGTGGCGGATGAAGAAGAGGAAGAGGAGGACGACGAGGACGACGGGCCCGATCTTTTCCTGAAAGAATCCGCGCGCATCATGGCCGACCTTATCGCGCTCGACCGCAAGCAGCTGCTGGCCCACCACCTCAAGGACTGAGCGGCTCGTGGCTTGCGCCACCGGCGCCCGTAGCGACACAGCAGCGCCGGTCGCGCGCGTGGCGGTGCCCGTGCCGCTGCCGCAGTTGTTCGACTATCTGCCGCCGGCCGGCCAGGCGCTGCCCCCTGTGGGCAGCCGCGTGCTGGTGCCTTTCGGGCGCCGCCGGCTGGTCGGGCTGGTGGTTGAACACGGCCCGCCCGATGCCCGCCACCGGGCCGCGCTCAAACCCGTCGAGCGTGTTCTCGACTCCGCACTGATATCGCCCGCCCAGCTTGAGCTGGCCCGGCGCGTCAAGCGCTACTGGGTTTTTGCGCCCGGCGAACTGGTCAACCTGCTGCTGCCCGGCGCCCTGCGGCGCACCAAGCCTTTCCAGGCACCGCCGCCGTCCTTTTTAAGCCTGACAGAACAGGGTCGCGCTGCCAGCCTCAAGCGCGCGCCGCGCCAGGCCGAGGTGCGCAAACACCTGCTCGACGGCCCGCTGGCGGTGGCCAGGCTGCGCGAGCTCAGCGGCGCCAGCACACAGGTGCTGGCCAGCATGAAAAAAGCGGGGCTGGTCCAGGCGCTGCATCACCCGCCGCCGGCCGCGCCCAGAGCGGGCCCGGAACTCAACGCCGGGCAGCGCGCCGCGGCCGCCGCTGTTTTGCGTTGGCGGCGCGGGTTTCACGTATTCTTGCTGGCCGGCGTCACCAGCTCCGGAAAAACCGAAGTCTATCTGCGCATTGCGCGCCAAATCCTGCAAACCGGCCGTCAGGTTCTGGTTCTGGCGCCCGAAATCGGCCTGGCGCCCCAGCTGGTGCGGCGCATAGAATCGCGCCTGGGCTGCGCCGCCTGGCTGTACCATTCCGGGCTCAGCGAGGGCGAGCGTCTGGCCACCTGGCAGGCGGCCCGCTCGGGCGCGGCGCGGGTTGTTGTCGGCACCCGCTCGGCGGTTTTCCTGCCGCTGCTGCGCCCCGGGCTCATCGTGGTGGACGAGGAACACGACAGCTCGTTCAAGCAGGCCGAAGGCGCACGCTACCACGGCCGCGACGTGGCCGTGCTGCGCGCACGCCAGGAAAACATTCCCGTTATTCTCGGCTCGGCCACGCCGTCGCTCGAGAGCCTGCACAACGTCGACCGGCAGCGCTATACATTGCTCGAGCTGCCGCGCCGCGCCGGGGCTGCCCGGCCGCCCCGGCTGCACGTCATCGACCAGCGCGGCAGCAAGTCGGCCGTTCATCCGCAGCTGCTGTCGGCGCTGCAAAAGCAC